>NZ_JBKOTX010000009.1:0-67164 GCF_047086965.1 Roseovarius halophilus (ex Wu et al. 2025)
CACCAGACCGTATGCGCGGCCTCTTCCAGCATCTTTTCCTTGGAAATGAATCCGTTGAACAGGGGAATCCCGGCCATGGACAAAGCCGCCTGGGACGACCTGACCGCGGCCGACGGCATTGGCCCGGTCCTGGCGCTCTCGCTTTCCGATGCCTTTGCCAACGATCACGAACGCGCGGCCATCGACCGGCTGGTCGCCGAACTGACCGAGATCAGACCGCCCAAGGCGCGCGCCGCGGACAGTCCCGTCGCGGGCAAGACCGTTGTCTTCACCGGAAGCCTGGAAAAGATGACCCGCGCCGAGGCCAAGGCCCGCGCCGAGGCGCTGGGGGCCAAGGTCTCGGGCTCGGTCAGCGCCAAGACCGATTTGCTGGTGGCCGGGCCGGGGGCCGGGTCCAAGGCCAGCAAGGCCGCCGAACTGGGCATCGAGACGCTCGACGAGGATGGTTGGCTGTCGCTGATCGGCGAGGCATGAGCAGCCGCCCGGAAGTCCTGTTTCCGCTTTTCGCGGAGTTGACAACGCTCGACGGGGTCGGCCCGAAACTGGCCCAGCAACTGGCGACAGGCGGCATCGAAAAGCCGCGCGACATGGCCTTCACCTTGCCCTACAGCGGCGTGGATCGGTCGCGCCGCGCCAGCGTCCGCGATCTGGTTCCGCCGGCCCATTGCACGGTCGAGGTCGTGGTGGGCGAACATCGCCCGCCCGGCCAGCGCGGGCGGCCTTACCGTGTCATCGTCGAGGATGCGCAAACCAGTTTCCAGCTGGTGTTTTTCCATGCCCGTGGCGAGTACCTGCGGCGCATCCTGCCCAGCGGCCAGCGGCGGGTGATCTCGGGCAAGGTCGAATTGTTCGACGGCATAGCCCAGATGGTGCATCCCGACCACATCCTGCGCCCCGAAGAGGCCGAGCAGATCCCGCCTTTCGAGCCGGTCTATCCGCTGACCGGGTCGGTCACGCAGCGTGTGATGGCCAAGGCGATCCGCGCGGCCCTGGCCCATGCGCCGGACCTGCCCGAATGGATCGACCCGGCCATGCGCGCCCGCGAGGGCTGGCCCGACTGGCGCGCCGCCCTCGAAACCGCCCATGCGCCCCTGTCGGGGGCCGAACTGGCCACGACCTCGCCGGCGCGGCAACGGCTGGCCTATGACGAACTGATGGCGCATCAACTGACCCTGGCGCTGGCGCGGGCGACCCAGCGGCGCGGCAAGGGGCAGGTGACGCAGGGCGATGGCCGCCTGCGCGACAAGGTGCTGGCCGATCTGCCCTATGCGCCCACCGGTGCACAGACCCGCGCGGTCGCGGAGATCACTGCCGACATGGCCGCGCCCAAGCGCATGAACCGCCTGCTTCAGGGCGATGTCGGCGCGGGCAAGACGCTGGTGGCGCTGCTGGCGCTGCTCGCGGCGGTCGAGGCGGGCGGGCAGGGCGTCATGATGGCCCCCACGGAGATCCTCGCCCGCCAGCACATGGAGGGGCTGGCCCCGCTCGCCGGTGCGGCTGGCGTGCGGCTGGAACTGCTGATGGGCCGCGACAAGGGGGCGGAGCGGCGCGCGAAACTGGCCGCGCTGGCCTCGGGCGAGATCGGCCTGCTGGTGGGCACCCATGCGGTGTTTCAGCAGGATGTCGCGTTCCGCGACCTGCGGCTGGCCATCGTGGACGAACAGCACCGCTTTGGCGTTTCGCAGCGGATGCAGCTGGGCGCCAAGGGCGCTGCCGTCGACGTGCTGGTGATGACGGCTACGCCAATCCCGCGCAGCCTTGCGCTGGCGCAATACGGCGACATGGATGTCTCGGTTCTGGACGAGAAACCGCCCGGCCGCACGCCCGTCACCACGAGCGTGGTCAGCACCGGGCGCCTGGACGACGTGGTCGCGCATCTGCGCAAGGCCGTGGCCGAGGGGCGGCAGGCCTATTGGGTCTGCCCGCTGGTCGAGGAATCCGAGGTCAGCGAGCTGACCGCCGCCGAGGACCGGTTCAAGCGCCTGCGCGCGACGCTTGGCGAGGGTGTCGTCGGTCTGGTCCATGGCCGCATGGACCCGGCCGACAGGGATGCCGCCATGGCCCGGTTCGTGACCGGCGAGACGGGTGTTCTGGTGGCCACCACGGTGATCGAGGTGGGGGTCAACGTGCCCAATGCCTCGATCATGGTGATCGAGCGCGCCGAGAGCTTCGGCCTGGCCCAGCTGCACCAGTTGCGTGGCAGGGTGGGGCGCGGCGCGGCGCAGTCCACCTGCCTGCTGATGTATCAGCCGCCCCTGTCCGAGACCGGGCGGCGGCGCCTCGAGATCCTGCGCGAGACAGAGGATGGCTTTCGCATCTCCGAGGAAGACCTGGCCATGCGCGGGGCGGGCGACGTGATCGGCACCGCTCAGTCCGGGCTGCCGCGCTTTCGCATCGCGGATATCGAGCGGCAGTCGGCGCTCATGGCGCTGGCCCAGCAGGACGCGCGCAAACTGCTGGCAGACGACCCGGACCTGACCGGCCAGAGAGGGCAGGCGGCGCGTGTTCTGCTCTGGCTCATGGAGCAGGACCGGGCAATCCGTTTGATTTCAGTGGGTTAGCTTCGCAAATTTCTCTTTGTTCACGAATGTTCTTAAAAAGTTCTTGCATTAAGGCGCGGTGAATGAGAACAAAGGTGCAACAGGAGAACGGAAAGGAGTTGCCCCATGGCCAAGGAAATCAGACAGGCGATTGCCCGCTCGCGCGAGACGCTGGTGGCCGATGCCTTTGGCGCCGCCGCACTGATGGTCCTGCTGTTGGTGGCGCTGCACCTGCCCGCGCTTCTGTGATCTGCCGCGTGCCACGGTCCCGACGTTCTGCATCTGCTGTCCCACCACGGATGCACTGACGATTCGAAACTGCCTGTCCGCAGCGGCGTCCCGCGTCGCTTTTTCATCGCCCGGGATCTGCCTCTCCCGATTGCGACCGGACCCGGGGCACAGACCTGCCGCCGCGTTCCCCTGTCCCGGGGCGCGGCGGCTTTTCTTTTCGGGGGCATCTGTTGCGGAAATCGCGCCTGTCAGGCGCAGTCGGCCTCGCGCGCGGCCTTGAAGGCTTCCAGCGTCGCGTCCAGCGCCAGCAGGATCGAGGCGTGGCGATTCTTGTAGTCCCGCGCCGGTTGCAGCACCTCAAGCCCGTCGAAGGGTGCTGCGGGCGGGGGGCCATCCTGTTTCAGCATGGCGTGCAGCTCGTCACGGGTCTGTTGCACCTGGGGTTCGGTGCGCCCGATGACATTGCCCGCCACCACGGCGGCCGCGGCCTGGCCCAGGGCGCAGGCCTTCACGTCCTGGCCGTAGTCGGTAATCTTTCCATCCTCGAGCCGCAGGTCCACCGAGACGGTCGAGCCGCAGAGCGGCGAGCGTACCTTGCCCGTGCCATCGGGCGAGTCGAGCCGCCCGAGCCGCGGGATCTCGGCAGCCAGCCCGAGAATCCGGGTGGAGTAGAGCTTGATGAGGTCGGTTTCTGCGGTCATGCGGTTTGCTTTCGTCTGTCTTGCCCAATAAATAGGCTGGCCGATCCCAGATGCCAAAGGAAATTCGACATGGCCTTCGATCCCGCGAGTCTGACCTATGATTCTGACGGTCTGGTCCCCTGCATTGCCCAGGACGCCACGGATGGCGCGGTGCTGATGATGGCCTGGATGACCCGCGCGGCCGTCGAGAAGACCCTCGAGACCGGCCGCGTCACCTATTGGTCGCGCTCGCGCCAGACCTTCTGGGTCAAGGGCGAGAGCAGCGGCCATGTTCAGGAACTGGTGGACCTGCGCGTGGATTGCGACAGCGACTGCCTGCTGGCCGTGGTGCGCCAGACCGGCCCGGCCTGCCATACCAACCGGCGGTCATGTTTCTATACCTCGGTGATGGACTGGGAAGAACGCGAGCTGATGCGCCCGGTTGACGGCTAGGGGGCCTCCGGCAGGAATTTATCGGCCGAGTTGAAGCGCTGTCAGAGCGCTACGCGCTGACGGATATCGGAGGGGGTCGCGCCCGCGTCGCGGTAGCTGGCCAGGGCGCGCGAGGCGTCTATCTTGGCCAGTCGCGCGCCGGTCTCGTCTTGGATCAGTGCGTGGTGGTGATAGTGGGGCACCGGCCAGCCCATGAGCGCCTGTAGCGCCACATGCAGGAAGGTGGCGTGCCAGAGGTCGGCGCCGCGCACGACGTGGGTGACGCCCTGCGCCGCGTCGTCGACGGGGCAGGCCAGGTGATAGGCCGGATCGCCGCTGTCCTTGCGCCGCAGCACCGGGTCGCCGATCAGCCCGATCAGCTGGTCCGGGTCGGGCCGGTGCGTTCCGGGGTGCATGGGGCCGATCTCGGTGAAGGCGGGCAGGGGGCCGACGCGCGCCAGCGCCCGGGCAAGGTCGAGGCGCAGCGCGTCGCCGGGGCGGGCCTGCGTCATGGGGCGCGCGCGGCAGGTGCCGGGATAGACGAGCCCGTCCCAACCGGTGCGCGCGCCCGCCGCCTTGATGGCCGAGCGCGAACAGGAACAGGGGTAGAGCAGCCCGCGCGCCGCGAGATCGTCCAGCACGGCGGTGTAGTCGGCGAGGTGGTCGGATTGCCGCCGCACCGGCGTCGGCCAGTCCAGCCCCAGCCAGCGCAGGTCGGCGTGGATGGCGGCCTCGTACTCGGGGCGACAGCGGGTGCTGTCGGTATCCTCGATCCGCAACAGCGCCGTGCCGCCCATGTTGCGGGCCACCTGCCAGACGGTCAGCGCCGAATAGGCATGACCCAGATGCAGCCGCCCCGTGGGCGAGGGCGCGAAGCGGGTGATCATTCGCGGCGCAAAACGATCACGTCCGAGCCCATCTGCTTGGCCTCCAGATGGGGACCGTGTTCGCGCGACACGACGGTCACCTCTCCGGCGTCGACATGGCCCTGCAGCACGGCGTCATAGCTGCCGTTCTCGATCGTGGGGTCGTTGAAGGACATGGCCAGGATGCCGCCCGACGTCAGGTGCCCGATCAGCAAGCTGAGGGTCTCGGGCGGGGCCGCGCCGAGGCTGACCACCCCAACGGCGACCATCGCGTCATAGTGCCGGGGCAAGGCTGCGTCTGGTGCGCCGACCCAGAGCTTTTCGTAAATGCCCTTGTCGCGGGCGATCTCGACCATTTCGGCCACGACATCCGTGCCGTGCAGGTGGGCGAACCCGGCCCGCTGTAGGGCGGCGCCGGAAATCCCGGTGCCGCAGCCGAAATCGAGCACGGTGGTTTCCGGGGCCACGTGGCGGGCCAAGGCCGCGGTCAGCCGGTCCGGCGTGCGATAGTCGAAGGATTCAAGATCTGTATCGTAGGCCCCGGCCCAGTCGCGGTAGACGTCGATTGTCTCCTCGACGGGCCGCGGGGTCCAGAGGTTGGCGGGGGTTGAAGTGTCATCGGTCATGCAGCACAGGCTAGCCGCGGGGTCAGGCGGCGTCCAGTTCTGTGGCCGCCAGCCAGGCCTGCCAGTCGACCTTGGCGCGGTCGGTATAGGCGCGGTAGCGGTCCTTGCGGCCGCGACGGCCAGCCTTGAGCCCCTCGACCGGGGGGAACAGACCGAAATTGACGTTCATGGGCTGGAACGTCTTGGCCTCGGCCCCGCCGGTGATATGCGTGACCAGCGCGCCCATGGCGGTGGTCTGGGGCACTGGCGGCAGGCTTGCCCCGGTCATCTCGGCCACGGCCAGCCGCCCGGCCAGAAGGCCCATGGCCGCACTTTCGACATAGCCTTCGACCCCCGTGATCTGGCCCGCAAAGCGGATGTTTGGCCGCGACTTCAGGCGCATCTGGCCGTCCAGCAGGGTGGGCGAATTGAGGAAGGTGTTGCGGTGGATGCCACCCAGACGGGCGAATGTCGCATCCTGCAACCCGGGGATCATGCGGAACACATCCGTCTGTGCCCCATAGCGCATCTTGGTCTGGAAGCCGACCATATTATACAGCGTTCCCAGCGCGTTATCCCTGCGAAGTTGAACCACTGCATGAGGTTTCACCTCGGGCGCGTGGGGGTTGGTCAACCCGATGGGCTTCATCGGGCCGTGGCGCAGGGTCTCGCGGCCGCGTTCGGCCATGACCTCGATGGGCAGGCAGCCGTCGAAATAACCGGCGGTCTCGCCGTCCTTGAAGGCGGTCTTGTCGGCGGCCAGAAGCGCGTCGATGAAGGCCTCGTACTGGGCCCTGGTCATGGGGCAGTTGATGTAGGCCTTTTGCTCGACCTCGGTCTCGCCCTTGTCATAGCGCGATTGTTCCCAGGCCTGCCCCATGTCGATGGTCTCGGCATAGACGATGGGGGCGATGGCGTCGAAGAAGGCGAGCGCCTCGGCGCCGGTCTCGGCCCGGATCGCCTCGGCCAGCGGGCCCGAGGTCAGCGGGCCGGTGGCGATGATCCAGTGGCCGTCGTCGGGCAGGGTGTCGATCTCCTCGTAAGAGACCGAAATATTGGGATGCGCGGTCAACCTTGCGGTCACGGCTTCGGCGAAAGGGTCGCGATCCACGGCCAGCGCCCCGCCCGCGGGCAGCTTGTGCGCATCCGCCGTGGCCATGATGATCCCGCCGGCCTGGCGCATCTCCCAGTGCAGCAGGCCCACCGCGTTCTGCTGGTCGTCATCCGAGCGGAAGGAGTTGGAACAGACCATCTCGGCCAGGTGGCCGGTGCGGTGGGCGAAGGTCTCGACCTTGGGGCGCATCTCGTGGATGACCACGCGGCAGCCCGCGTTGGCGGCCTGCCAGGCCGCCTCGGACCCGGCCATGCCGCCGCCGACGATGTGAAGTGTCTGTGTCATGGCCGCTCAGATAGTGTTTTCACGGCCCGGGGAAAACCCCGGACCTCAGGTTTCGTCCGCGTCGGGCGTCGCCTCGTCCTCGCCCTGATCCGCGATCCAGGCCACCGAGACGACCTCTTCGCCCTTGCCGGTGTTGAAGACCTTGACGCCGCCCGCGCTGCGCGACCGGAACGAGATGCCCTCGACCGGCACCCGGATCGACTGGCCCTTGGAGGTGGCCAGCATGATCTGGTCGTCCATGTCCACGGGGAAGCAGGCGACGATCTCGCCGCCGCGCATGGTCTTTTCCCAGGCGGTGACCCCCTGTCCGCCGCGCCCGCGCACAGGGTAGTCGTGGCTGGAACTCAGCTTGCCCAGGCCCGCGGCGGTGATGGTCAGGATCAGGTCCTCGGCCGCCGACATCGCCGGATAGTCGATCTCGGCCGGGCCGCCCGGTGCGGCCTCGTCCTCGTCGGCCTCGGCCTCGTCGGTCAGCCCGGCCATGGCGCGGCGCATCTTGAGGTAAGTGGTGCGCTCCTCGCTCGTCGCCTCGAAATGGCGGATCACGGACATGGAGACGACCGTCGCGCCGGTGGGCAGGCGAATGCCGCGCACGCCGGTCGAGTCGCGCGACTGGAACACGCGCACATCCGTGGCCCGGAACCGGATCGCCCGGCCCGCGTCGGTGACGAGCATGACATCATCGTCCTCCGAGGCGATGCGCGCGGTCACCAGGCTGACGTCCTCTGGCAGTTTCATGGCGATCTTGCCGTTGGACTTCACATTGGTGAAATCCGACAGGCGGTTTCGGCGCACGTCGCCGGCACTGGTCGCAAAGACGATCTGCAGGTCCTTCCAGTCCTTTTCATCGCGGTCCACGGGCATGATCGCGGCGACGGAAACACCCGCGGGGATCGGCAGGATGTTGACGATGGCCTTGCCCTTGGAGGTGCGCCCGCCCTGCGGCAGGCGCCAGGTCTTGAGCTTGTAGACCATCCCGTCGGTGGTGAAGAACAACAGCTGGGTGTGGGTGTTGGCCACGAAGAGCGTGGTGACGACATCGTCTTCCTTGAGGCTGCCGCCCGAGAGGCCCTTGCCGCCCCGCTTCTGCGCGCGGAAATCGGCCAGCGCGGTGCGCTTGATGTAGCCGCCCTGGGTGACGGTGACGACCATGTCCTCGCGCTCGATCAGGTCCTCGTCGTCCATGTCGCCGGACCAGTCGGTGATCTGGGTGCGGCGCGGCACGGCGAACTGGTCGCGCACCTCGCGCAGCTCTTCGGCGATGATCGCCATGATCCGTTCGCGGCTGCCCAGGATCTCGAGGTAGTCCTTGATCTTGCCGGCCAGGTCCTCGAGCTCTTGCGTGACTTCCTGGACACCCAACTGCGTAAGGCGTTGCAGGCGCAGGTCCAGGATCGCGCGGGCCTGTGTTTCCGATAGGTTGTAAGTGCCGTCCTCGTTGACCGGATGCAGCGGATCGTCGATCAGGCGCAGGTATTCGACGATATCGCCGGCGGGCCAGCGCCGCTCCATCAGGCGGCGCCGCGCCTCGGGCGCATCGGCCGAGGACCGGATCGTCGCAACGACCTCGTCGACGTTGGACACGGCCACTGCCAGACCGCAGAGCACATGGCTGCGCTCGCGCGCCTTGCGCAGCAGGTAGGCCGTGCGCCGCGCCACAACATCCTCGCGGAAGTCAATGAAATAACTCAGGAACTTGCGCAGGGTCAGGGTTTCGGGCCGGCCGCCGTTCAGTGCGAGCATGTTGCAGCCGAAGGAGGTCTGCATGGGCGTGAAACGGTAGAGCTGGTTGAGCACGACCTCGGCGGTGGCGTCGCGCTTGAGCTCGACCACCACGCGCACGCCTGCGCGGTCGCTCTCGTCCTGGACATGGGCGATGCCCTCGATCTTGCGGTCGCGGGCGGCCTCGGCAATGCGGTCGATCATCGTCGCCTTGTTCACTTGGAAGGGGATTTCGTTGACGACGATCGCCCAGCGATCCTTGCGCAGTTCCTCGACCTGGGCCTTGGCACGCACCACGACCGAGCCACGCCCCTCAAGGTAGGCTTTGCGCGCGCCCGAGCGGCCCAGCATGATCCCGCCTGTCGGGAAGTCGGGGCCGGGAACATATTCGATCAGGTCTTCGGTGCTCAGGTCGGGGTTCTCGATCAGCGCCAGCGTGGCCTCGCAGACCTCGCCCAGATTGTGCGGCGGGATATTGGTGGCCATGCCCACGGCGATGCCGCCCGCGCCGTTGACCAGCATGTTGGGAAAGCGGGCCGGCAGGACCGTCGGCTCCTTGTCGCGGCCGTCGTAGTTGTCCTGGAAATCGACGGTGTCCTTGTCGATGTCGGCCAGCAGGGCGCCGGCCGGCTTGTCCATGCGCACCTCGGTATAGCGCATGGCCGCCGCGTTGTCGCCATCCATGGAGCCGAAGTTGCCCTGCCCATCGAGCAGTGGCAGCGACATGGAAAAGGGCTGCGCCATGCGCACCAACGCATCATAGATCGCCGAGTCGCCATGGGGGTGATAGGTGCCCATCACGTCGCCCACGGCGCGGGCGGACTTGCGATAGGGCTTGTCATGGGTGTTGCCGGCTTCGTGCATCGCGTAAAGAATGCGCCGGTGCACGGGCTTGAGACCGTCGCGCAGATCGGGGATCGCGCGGCTGACGATCACGCTCATGGCATAATCGAGGTAAGAGGCTTTCATCTCGTCCGAGATCGAGATGGACGGCCCGCTGTAGCCGGACCCTTCGGGCCGGTTTTCGTCTTCGTTCTCAGGGGGTTCGGGGGTGTCGCTCATGCTTTCCGCCTGTTGGTGCCGACCCAGGGCCCGGCACGTCTAGATATTGTTGGGGGCTGTATATCACCCCCGAGGGATGGGGTGCAATGGGCGCGGGACCAGCCCGCTGTCAGCCAGCGCCATGACCTGCTAACAAGCTGTTTTCGTTGACTTGTTAACGATTTCCGGCGTCACATGAATCACCATGTCGCAACGGAGCGGGAGATGACACAGGAAACCGAACTGATGCTGCGGGGCTACGGGCTGACCACGGCGGAGTTTTTCTACCGGATGCCGGACCATCCCAGGGTGCTCAATACCTTCATCTGGCAGGACTACGATCAGGCGCCGGACCATGACAGGCTGATGGGGTTCATCGACTTCTGGAAGGCCGAGATCGAGGGGCAGTTGCACTCGGTCCGGTTCACCCATCGCCGGCTGATCGCGCCGGGGGAATGGCGCAATGTTGTGGGCGAGATGACCTGTCACTAGGGTCCGCCGCGCACGACGGCGGGCGGGTTTTCCGGCATGACCTCAGCGGCGCGCAGCCAGAACCCAGACGGCGGCCAGCGCAAAAGAGATCAGCGCGTTGTAGCTGGCCATGGACAGCCCGAAGAGCGACCAGACCACATCGTCGCACATCACGACCGTCGCGATATCTGTCGATAGCAGGTCGTCGCCCAGTCCGCCGCCGGCGCCGCTGCAACTGGCGGGCCCCTCCCACCAGCCGCGCTCGACCCCGGCGTGATAGAGGCCGATGCCGCCTGTCGTGGCCGCGGCAAGCGCGCCCAGCAACAGCAATGGCGCGGCGGGACGCCAGATCAGCAGCGCAAGCGCCCCGATCGCGATGGCGGCAGCATGGGGCCAGCGTTGCCACAGGCACATCTCGCAGGGGGGGTAGCCGATCGCCTGGAACCCGAAGGCCCCGGCCAGAAGGGCAAAGGACCCGCCCGCGGCGAGAAAGGTCAGTTGGGTGCGCGTCATAGGTGGCTCACGAGATAGAAACCGCCAACCAGTAGGACACAGAAGGCGGCAAAGACAAGCCCAAGGCGGCGTTCGATGAAGTCGCGGATCGGGGCGCCGAACTGCCAAAGCAAGGCGGCGACGATGAAAAAGCGCAGCCCCCGCGCAAGGATCGAGGTCACGATGAAGGTGCCCAGCGGCATCGCCGTCCAGCCGGACATGATGGTGATGACCTTGTATGGAAAGGGTGTCAGCCCCGCGACCAGCACCGCCCAGAAGCCGACATCATTGAAACGCTGGTTGAACGCCGCCATGGAGTCGCCCTTGCCCAGCGCTTCGAGGACGGGCTGACCGATGGAGTCGTAGGCGAAGGCCCCGATGGCATAGCCCAGCATCCCGCCGAGCACCGAGGACACGAGGCAGACGCACGCGATCAGCCAGGCGCGACGCGGCGCGGCCAGGATCATCGGAATCATCAGCACATCCGGCGGGATCGGGAAGACGGAGCTTTCGATGAAGGACACCAGGGCCAGGACCCACAATGCGCGCGGGTGGTCGGCCATGGACATGGTCCAGTCGTAGAGGCGGCGGATCATGCGGCTGTCCGGGATGGCTGGGCTGGGTCGTGCGCCTTAGGCCATGGAACCCACGGGGGGTCAATAGCGCGCGGCGGCGGGGCCATGGTTTCTGCGTTGACCTCGCCCGGGCGCGGGGCTATCGACCATACCCGTGGCCGGTGTGGCGGAATGGTAGACGCAGGGGATTCAAAATCCCCCGATGGCAACATCGTGAGGGTTCGACTCCCTCCACCGGCACCAATGACTTGGCGGATTTCGGGCCGGTGACCGCGCTGCGCCCGGTCTAGAGCCAGGTTCCACAGTCTTGTCGTGTTACTGTTTCCGCTCTGACGCGACCACGGGCGCGGCGGGGCACGCGGAACCTACGTCCGGCTCCGGTGCCAGCGGACCCAGTCCTCGGGCGTGTCGAGGTCCAGCCGCGCGTTCTGACCGGGCAACGGAACAAGGTGACGTCTCTCGCCATACGCCGCGATGATGGTGCGCGCGCCCGCGTCGCCGGACAGGTGCGCGAACGCCGGTCTCAACGACGCGGCGAAGAGGACCGGATGGCCGGGCTGGCCTTCAGCCGTTGCCGCTTGCCAGATCAGCGCCCCGGGGGCCTGCGCCCGCGCCGCGATGACCCCGGCGATGTCGTCGCCGGTGATCGCGGGCATGTCGGCGGGCAGGATCAGCAGGTCGCGCTGGCGGGGGATCGCCGCCTCGCCCGCGCGCAGGCTGGCCGACATGCCGTCCTGCCAGTCGGGTACGGTCACGATCCGCGCCGCGCGGGGCACCACCCGCGCCCGCGGGTGGTGCGCACGGGGCAGGGTCACGATCACAGGGCCGTGGGGCAGGCACAGATCGACGCTCCGTTGCAGAAGCGCCACGCCATGAATTGGCTCCAGCAGCTTGTCGCGCCCGCCCATCCGGCTGGCGGCCCCGGCCGCGGGGATGAGGATCGCCGGTGTCACGCCCACCAGGGCGCCGCCGGTCGCGACGCCCCGCTGACCAAGGAATGATGCCCCGTGACCCCGATGTACTTGACCGGGCGCTGCGCTGTCGTCTCCATGCTTCCTCCGATGTTTGCGACATCAGCCTAGGCGCGCGGGCGCGGGCGCGGAAGCCCGGTTGCGACAGGAACTGTCGCGAAGTGGAAAGGAATCGGCCCGCCCGCCCCGCAGGTTGGCGGCCGAAGGAGAGATCACATGCGCACCCATGCAAGGGCCGTCGTCATCGGGGGCGGCGTCATCGGCTGCTCCATCCTCTACCACCTGACGCGTGCGGGCTGGACGGATGTTGTCCTGCTGGAACGCGACGAGTTGACCAGCGGGTCGACCTGGCACGCCGCCGCGAATATCCACGGGCTGCACGACAGCACGAACATCAGCCGCATCCAGCACTACACGATGCAGCTTTACAAGGATCTCGAGGCCGAGACGGGGCAGGGCTGCGGCGTGTTCCAGCCCGGGTCGCTCTACCTCGCGCAGACGGAAGACCGCGCGCACCAGTTGCGCCTGCAAGCGGCCAAGGCCCGCTACTATGGAATGAACTTCCACGAGGTCAGCCGCGACGAGGCCGAACGCCTGCACCCGCTGGTGGATTTCGACGGCGTGCGCTGCATCATGTACGAACCCGAGGGCGGCAATGTGGACCCTTCGGGCGTGACCAATGCCTATGCCATGGGCGCGCGGGCGGCGGGGGCCGAAATCCTGCGCTTCACCCCGGTCACGGCGACGGTGCAGCAACCCGACGGCGGCTGGATCGTCGAGACGCCGAACGGCAACATCCGGACCGACTGGGTCATCAATGCCGCGGGCCTCTGGGGCCGCGAGGTGGCCGGCCTGGCGGGGATCGAATTGCCCCTGCAACCCACCGAACACCAGTATTTCGTCACCGAGACCATGGCCGAGATCGCCGGGTTGGACCGGCGCCTGCCTTCCGTCGCCGACCGCGACGGCGAATACTATCTGCGCCAGGAAGGCCAGGGCCTGCTGATCGGCGCCTATGAGCGCGACGTGCGCTTCTGGGCGGAAGAGGGCACGCCGCTGGACTTCGCGCATGACCTGTTCCCCGACGACCTGGAGCGGATCGAGGACAACATGATGCGCGCCATCGACCGCGTCCCGGCGGTGGGCCAGGCGGGGATCAAGCGCGTCATCAACGGCCCGATGATCTGGTCGCCGGATGCCAATGTCCTGTTCGGCCCGCACCCGGACCTGCGCAACTACTTCTGCTGCAACGGCATCATTCCGGGCTTCAGCCAGTCCGGGGGCATGGGGCTGATGGCGGCCGACTGGATAACCAGTGGCGAAAGCCGCTATGACATGTTCGCCTGGGACGTGGCCCGGTTCGGCAAATGGGCGGAAAAGGCCTTTACCCGGGCGCGGGTCGCGGACCAGTATGCCCACCGCTTCGCGATCCATTTCCCCGGCGAGGAACGCGCGGCGGGCCGCCCGGTGCGGGTGCGCCCGGTCTACGAGACGCAGAAGGCGATGGGCGCGGTCTTCGGGTTGAATTATGGCTGGGAACATCCCGCCTATTTCGATGCCGACACGCCCGACAGCGCCGGCTTTACCCGCCAGCCCTGGTTCGACAGCGTCGGGCGCGAGGCGAAGATGCTCCGTGAAACCCTTGGCGTGATTGATATTTCCAACTTTGCGAAATACAGGGTCGCGGGGCCGGGGGCCGAGGGTTGGCTGGATGCCGTCTTTGCCAATCGGATGCCGCGCGAGGTTGGCCGGTCCTGCCTGACGCCCCTGATCGGGGTGCGCGGCGGCATCGCGGGGGATTTTACCGTCACCCGCATGGGCGATGAGGACTTCTGGGTCACCGGTTCTGGCATGGCCGAGCGGTATCACCAGAGGTTCTGGGCCATGGTGCCGCGGCCCGAGGGCACGACCTTCGAGGTGCTGGCCGAAGCCTGGTGCGGCTTCAACATCGCCGGACCTTTGGCGCGCAAGGCCCTGCAAAGCCTGACGAATACCTCTCTCAACACGGCGGACATGCCGTTCATGCGCTCGGCCTGGCTGGAGGTGGCGGGCGTAAGCTGCCTGGCGCTCCGCGTGTCCTTTACCGGCGATCTCGGCTGGGAACTGCACTGCCCGACCGAAGACCAGCCACAGCTATACGCGGCGCTTTTGGCGGCAGCCAAGGCCGCGGGCGGCGGGCCGGTCGGCAGCCGCGCGCTGATGTCGCTGCGGGTCGAAAAGGGTTATGGCAGTTGGGGCCGCGAATACAGCCCCGAATACTGGCCGCAGGAGGTGGGCCTCGACCGCCTGGTCAAGATGGACAAGGATTTCCTGAACAAGGCCGCTTACTTGCAGGTCAAGGATAATGCGCCGCGTGAAGAGTTGCGACTGGTCCACGTGCAGCAGGTGGACCGCGCAGATGCCAGTGGCGGCGAGCCGATCTTTCTGCCCGACGGCACGCCCGTGGGCCGCGTGACAAGCGGCACCTACGGGTATTCCGTGGGCATGTCTCTGGCGCTTGGCTACCTGTCCGGCGTGGCACCGGGGCAGGAGGTCGACGTCATGATCCTGGGCAAGCCCCATCGCGGCGTGGTGCTGGCCGAACCGCCCTTCGATCCGAAGGGCGACCGGCTGCGCGCATGAACACCGCGCGCCAAGCCGCTGAAATTATGGGATGATGCGCGTATACTTGGTGCCTTCCAGCGTCGCGCCCACGCGCAGACCGGCCTGCGCGAAGATCACGGCGATCACCGGCGCGAGCGAGGTCGTCGTCTCGGCCCGCAGGTTGCGGCCATCGGCCTTGACAGCGTATTCGGCATCGGCCCCCAGTGCCCAGCCGGGCGAGGTGCGGAAATCCATCAGCGCCTCCTCGGTCATGAAGAACAGCACATGGGAGTATTGCTGCGCGCCCACTTGCAACCCGGCGCTGCCGCCCGTGATGGCGTAATAATCGACGGTGCTGTCGCCGATCCGCAGCGCGCCGCGCCCGTAGGTGCCGCCAAGGCCGAAGCCGGCCTCGGTCACGAGCGGCATGACCAGCATGCCGGCGGCCTTTTCGGACAGGTCGCGCGTGCCGGGATAGGTGTCATACATGAAGGTCAGGGTGGTGTTCACGCGGGAGTCGATCCGGTCGGACCCGCGCGACCCGATCCCGTTGCCGCACGCGGCAAGCGTTGTGGTGGCCAATGCGCCAAGCGCGAAGCCGCGTCTGGAAAAAGTGCTCATGATGTCGCCTCGTGCCTGTCGGGCGGTATCCGCCTCGTTCTGCATCACAGTATAGGGAACCGGGGCCGGTCTGTCAGCACAAAGATGCCGCGGAACGGATCCGTGCGGGAGTCAGCCGCCCAGCACCTCTGCGGCTTCGGGTGCGAAATAGGTCAGCACGCCATCGCAGCCCGCGCGTTTGAAACAGATGAGGCTTTCCATCATGATCGCCTGTCCGTCGAGCCAGCCGTTCTGTGCCGCCGCCCGCAGCATCGCGTATTCGCCCGAGACCTGGTAGGCGAAGGTGGGCACGCCGAAGCGGTCTTTCACGCGCTGGCAGATGTCGAGATAGGGCATCCCCGGTTTCACCATGACCATGTCGGCGCCCTCGGACAGATCGCGGGCGACCAGCCGCAGCGCCTCTTCGGAATTGGCCGGGTCCATCTGATAGGTGGTCTTGTCGCCCTTGAGCGCGCCCGAGGCGCCCACCGCGTCGCGGAAGGGGCCGTAAAAGCCGCTGGCATATTTGGCCGTATAGGACAGGATCGTGACCTTCTGGTGGCCCTCGGCCTCCAGCGCCTGGCGGATGGCGCCCACCCGGCCATCCATCATGTCGGAGGGGCCGAGGATGTCGGCGCCCGCCTCGGCCTGGGCCAGGGCCATGCGCACAAGGGCGGCGACGGTTTCGTCGTTGACCACCTCGCCGTCGCGGACATAGCCGTCCTGGCCGTTGATATTGTAGGGGTCCAGCGCGATGTCGGTCATCACCGCCAGGCCCGGGGCGGCATCCTTGATGGCGCGGATCGCCTGGTTGGCGATGTTGTCGGGCGACCAGGCGACGGCGCAATCCTCGGTCCGGTCCTCGAGCGCGGTATAGGGAAAGACGCAGATGGCCGGGATGCCCAGCGCCTCGGCCTGGCGGGCGGCCCGGGCGACACGGTCCACCGTGCGGCGCACCACGCCGGGCATCGAGGGCACCGGGTCCTCGGCGTCACGCCCTGCCATCACGAAGACGGGCCAGATGAAATCGGCCGGTGTGAGGGCACTTTCGCGCACCATGGCGCGCAGGGCGGGCGTGGCACGCAGCCGGCGCGGCCGAGCGGCGGGAAATCGGGTCAGGGTCATGGTCTTGGCCTTTCAGTCACACCTGCGGGATCGCCCCGATATTTGCCTGGCTCAAGGCTGGGCATTGCCGGGGTGCACCGCTAGGTTGCCGCAAAACACAACAGGCTGCCATACCCCGTGAACTGGACAACCACCCTTTTCGAAGTCATCGACATGCGCTCGTTCTCGAACCTCTGGTTCTGGATCGGGCTGGCTGTCATCTGGACCGCGGCCAGCCATTGGGTGTTGGGGGTGCCTCATGACATGATCACCCGCGCCCGACGTCATGGGGGCAAGGCGCAGGACGATCTGGAGTTGCTGGTGCGTATCAACGTCGACCGGCTGCTGCATATCGCGAAGGTCTCGGGGCTGGTGCTGCTGGGCAGCCTGGCCTTCGTGCTGACCTCGCTTGCGATCCTCGCGTTCTGGTACGGCGTCGAGTTCGCGCAGGCGACGTTCCTGCTGGCGCTGCCGCTGTCGATCGTGGGCGCGCTCAGCCTGGCCGCGGCGCGCCGCATCGCGCGCGAACAGCCCGCCGGCGACGACCTGCACCGGCACCTGATCCGGCAGCGGGTCACGACCCAGGTGATCGGAATGATCTCGATCTTCGTCACCGCCATGTTCGGCATGTACCAGAACCTGGCCGTCAGCCCCGGCTTTTGATCATTGCGAATTGACACGACGCGGCAGCGGGGTAGGTGAGGCGCTTATGACTGCACCCGATCATATCACCGTGGGCGGTGCCCCCGAGGGGCACGACGCCCGCCTGGTTCTTCAGGAAGTGGCCCGGCAAGGCGGGCCCGTCGTGCACGTCGCGCGCGATGACAAGCGGCTGGCGGCCATGCGCGCCGCGCTGGCCTTCTTCGACCCCGCCATGCCGGTGCTGCATTTTCCGGGTTGGGATTGCCTGCCCTTCGATCGGGTGTCGCCCCATGCCGATATCTCGGCCGCGCGGATGGCCACGCTGGCCGCGCTTGTTCACGAGATGCCGCAGCGCTTCGTGCTGTTGACGACGCTCAACGCCGCGACCCAGCGCGTCCCCGCCCGCGAGGTCCTGCAAGAGGCCGCCTTCACCGCCCGCGTGAGCGAGCGCATCGACGAGGAGGCCCTGCGCGGCTTTCTGGTGCGCATGGGCTTTTCACAGGCCCCCACGGTGACCGAGCCGGGCGACTACGCGATCCGGGGCGGCATCATCGACATCTACCCACCGGGCCATGCCGGGCCGGTGCGGCTGGACCTGTTCGGCGATGTCCTCGATGGTGCGCGGCGGTTCGATCCGGCCAGCCAGCGGACCACGGAAAAGCTGGACAAGGTCGACCTCGCCCCGGTCTCGGAGGTGATCCTCGACGAGGCCGCGATCACCCGGTTCCGGCAGAATTACCGGCTGGAATTCGGCGCGGCGGGCAGCGACGATCCGCTTTACGAGGCGGTCAGCGCCGGCCGCAAGCATCAGGGCATCGAACACTGGCTGGGCTTCTTCCATGACCGGCTGGAAACGCTTTTTGACTACCTGCCCGGCGCCACGATCACGCTGGACGATCACAGCGCAGCGCAGCGGCAGGCACGCTGGGACACGATCGCCGATCAATACGACGCCCGGCGCGAGGCGATGGCGGCCACGGGCCGGGTCGATACCGTCTACAAGCCCGCCCCGCCCGAAACGCTTTACCTCGACCCCGAGGCCTGGGAGGCGGCCACCACCGGGATGCGGCGGTTGCAGTTCTTGGCCCTGCCGCAGGCCACCGGGCCGGGCGTGATCGACGCGGGCGGCCGCGTGGGCCGCAATTTCCTGCCCGAACGCCAGCAGGAAAGTCTCAGTCTTTTCGGGGCTTTGGCCGATCATATTCGCTCGAAACTCGAAGATGGGCCGGTGGTCATCGCCTCTTACTCGGATGGCGCGCGCGAGCGGCTGACCGGCCTGATCGAGGACGAGAACCTGGCCGAGGCGATCCCGGTGACGGACTTTACCCGGGTCGGTCGCCACGGGCTGCATCTCGCGGTCTGGGCGCTGGAACACGGCTTTGAGGCGCCCGAGGACGCGGGCCGTCTGACGGTGATCTCGGAACAGGACGTGCTGGGCGACCGGCTGATCCGCCAGACCAAGCGCCGGCGCAAGGCCGAGAACTTCCTGACCGAGACGCAGGCGCTGACTCCGGGCGACCTCGTGGTCCATGTGGATCACGGCATCGGGCGCTATCTGGGGCTCGAGGTGGTCAGTGCCGCCGGGGCCGCGCATGAATGCCTGGTGCTGGAATATGCCGAGGCCGCCAAGCTTTACCTGCCGGTCGAGAACATCGAGCTGCTGTCGCAATACGGCCACGAGGAGGGCCTGCTCGACAAGCTGGGCGGTGGCGCCTGGCAGGCGAAGAAGGCGCGGCTCAAGGAACGCATCCGCGAGATGGCCGAGCGGCTGATCCGGGTGGCCGCCGAACGCGAGTTGCGCACCGCCCCGGCCATGACCCCGCCCGAGGGCATGTGGGACCAGTTCCTGTCGCGCTTTCCCTACCAGGAGACCGAGGACCAGCTGCAGGCTATCGAGGACGTCACCGAGGACCTGGAATCGGGCCGGCCCATGGACCGGCTGATCTGCGGCGACGTGGGCTTCGGCAAGACCGAGGTGGCGATCCGCGCCGCCTTCCTGGCCGCCATGTCCGGGGTGCAGGTCGCGGTGATCGCGCCCACGACGCTGCTGGCGCGCCAGCACTACCAGAGCTTTGCCGACCGCTTTCGCGGATTTCCCGTCAACGTGCGGGCGCTGTCGCGTTTCGTCGGCACCAAGGAGGCCGCCGAGACCCGCGACGCCATGGCAAAGGGTACAGCGGATATCGTTGTGGGCACCCATGCGCTGCTGGCCAAGAGCGTGAAGTTCCAGAACCTGGGGCTGCTGATCATCGACGAGGAACAGCACTTCGGCGTCCAGCACAAGGAACGGCTCAAGCAGCTGCGCACGGATATCCACGTGCTGACCCTGACGGCGACGCCGATCCCGCGCACCTTGCAACTGTCGCTGTCGGGTGTGCGCGAGTTGTCGGTGATCGGCACCCCGCCGGTGGACCGGCTGTCCATCCGCACCTATGTCAGCGAGTTCGACACCGTCACCTTGCGCGAGGCGCTGCTGCGCGAGCACTATCGCGGCGGGCAGAGCTTCTTCGTGGTGCCGCGTGTCTCCGACCTGCCCGAGATCCAGGCCTTCCTGCGCGACGAGGTGCCCGAGGTCAGCGTCGTCACCGCCCATGGCCAGATGGCGGCGGGCGAGCTGGACGACCGCATGAACGCCTTCTACGACGGCAAGTATGACGTTCTGCTGGCCACGACGATCGTGGAATCGGGGCTGGATATTCCCACCGCCAATACCATGATCGTGCATCGCGCCGACATGTTTGGGCTGTCTCAGCTCTACCAGATCCGGGGCCGGGTGGGCCGCTCCAAGACGCGCGCCTATGCCTATCTGACCTACCGGCCGCGCCAGCGCCTGACCCCCCAGGCCGAAAAGCGCCTGCGCGTGCTGGGCTCCATCGACACGTTGGGGGCGGGCTTTGCGCTGGCCAGCCAGGATCTGGATATTCGCGGGGCCGGCAACCTGCTGGGCGAGGAACAATCGGGCCAGATGCGCGAGGTGGGATACGAGCTTTACCAGTCGATGCTGGAAGAGCAGATCGCCAAGATCAAGGCGGGCGAGACCACCATGGTCGAGGATGGACAGTGGGCGCCGCAGATCAACCTTGGCGTGCCGGTGCTGATCCCCGAGGACTATGTGCCCGACCTTGACGTGCGGCTGGGGCTCTATCGCCGCCTGTCGGGGCTGCAGACCAAGGTCGAGCTGGAGGGCTTCGCCGCCGAGTTGATCGACCGGTTCGGACCGCTGCCCAAGGAGGTCAACACGCTGATGCTGGTGGTGCGGATCAAGGCCATGTGCAAGCGCGCCGGGATCAGCCACCTGGACGGCGGGCCCAAGGGCGCGACAATCCGGTTCCACAATGACAAGTTCGCCTCGCCCGAGGGGCTGGTGCAGTTCATCAAGGATCAGCGCGGCCTGGCCAAGGTCAAGGACAACAAGATCGTCGTGCGCCGCGACTGGGGTCGCGATAGCGACAAGATCAAGGGCGCCTTCGCCATCGCGCAGGACCTGGCCAAGAAGGTGAAAGAAGCGCAGGCGGCGTGAAACGGGCCGTCGACGGCCCGTTACCCTCCTGCGGGGACGCAGGAGGGCGCGGTGTCGTCACCGCGCGGTGACGGCCGTCCGCCCCGCTCAGTCCGTGTCACGCCGGATCATCGTGGTCAGCCAGAGGGCCAGTGTCGCGCAGACGAACACAGCCAGCGCCAGCGGCAGGGGCGTGCCGTCGAAGGCCAGCCCCACTGGCACCGCGATGAGCACCGCGCCCACCGTCCCGATCGAGGCCATGATCGAGGCGGCCATGCCGGCGATATGGCCCATGGGCTCCATCCCCAGGGCGTTCAGGTTGCCCAGGGTCAGCCCGGCCTGGAAGAACAGCGAGGTCGTCCAGAAGACGTAGAGGTAGAACTCCAGCGCGCCGAAGACCCCGGTCCAGATCGCGCAGGCCGCCAGCGCCGACAGGCCGATCTGCACGGTGAACATGGCCTTGACGATGGCCCGCATGCCCAAATGCATCACGATCTGCGAATTGAGAAGCGTGGCCGAGGCGGCCACCAGGGCAATCCCGCCGAACCACAGCGGAAAGCTCTCGGCGCGGCCATAGGTCAGATCGAAGATCTGCTGGATCGAGCTGATTGTCGCAAAGAGCATGCCGAAGGCCAGGGTCTGCACCGCGATGGAGAGCCGCACGGTGGGGTGGGCCGCCATCTCCTTGATGGCCGCCCAAAGCACCGAGAGCCGCAGCGGGCGACGGTCGGCGGCGGCCAGCGTCTCGGGTTGGCGCAGGCCCAGCCAGGTCATGCCGATCAGCGAGAAGATGACGAAGGCCAGAAAGATGCTGCGCCAGCCCGAGAGGTCCATGATTACGGCGCCCAGGCTGGGGGCGATGGCCGGGATCAACGAGAAGATCATCATCACGAAGGACATGATCCGGGCCATGCCGCGCCCGGCGTATAGGTCGCGCACCAGGGCCAGCGCCACCACGCGCGGCGCCGAGGCGCCCAGCCCCTGCAGCACCCGCGCGGCCAGCATGGTTTCCAGCGTCGGCGCGAAATAGGCGGTCAGCGCCGCGGCGCAATAGATCAGCGCGCCCCCGATCACCACCGGCTTGCGCCCGAAGCGGTCGGAGAGCGGCCCGGTGAAGATCGTGCCCAGCCCCATGCCCAGCACGAAACTGGTCACGATCAGTTGCGCCAGGTTGGGGGCCTCGGGCGAAAGCTCGGCGCCGATCTGGGGCAGCGCGGGCAGCATGGCGTCGATCGAAAAGGCGATCGAGGCCATGAGCATCGCGGTGAGCGCGATGAACTCCGGCGTCGGCAGGCGCCGGGGCGGGGACGGTGCAGCGGGCGCCGCCGTGGTATCTGTCATGCGTCGGGTCCTTTTCCCTCGAGCGACTCGAGGCGTTTCTCGGCTTCGGCTGTCTTGCGTCGCGCCTGGCGCAGCTCGGCCCGGGCGCGCATCCGCCGCTCCACGGTCATGTTGCTGACCTGGCGGATCACGGCGGCAAAGACACCCAGCCCGGCGAATATGAACACGGTCGTCGCCAGCTTGCCGATCACGGTTTGCGGCACAAGGCTGCCATAGCCCACGGTCGAAAGTGTCACCACCGTGAAAAAGAAGCTGTCGACCCAGGACCAGTCTTCGACGATGTGATAGAAGACCGTGCCGCCCCCGATCAGGCCTGCGAGCGTGCCGACCAGGATCCAGAGACCGTCATTGCGCATCGCCCGCATCCCCGAGTTTCGCCATGATCTCGCCCGTTACCTGGACCCAGAGGTCGGGCGGCTGTGCGCCGGGTACCGCGTGCTGGCCCGCGACGATGAAGGTGGGCACCGATTGGACGCCCATCTTGCGGGCCTCGGTGTCGCGGTTGCGGATCTCCTCGGCATCGGCCCCGGCGGCCAGCAGGCGCGACACCACGCCCGCGTCCATCCCGGCGCTGTCGGCGATGTCGCACAGCGTGTCACGATCGCTGATGTCGCGGCCTTCGGTGAAATAGGCCTCGAAGAGGGCCTGCACCACGGGGGCCTGGCGGTGCTCGATCCCGGCCCAGTGGATCAGGCGGTGCGCGTCCAGCGTGTTGGGCGTGCGCGCGATGGCCTCGAGGTCGATCGTCAGCCCGGCCTTCTCAGCATGGTCCTGCACCGGCAGATAGGCCTTCACCGCGCCCTCGCGGCCGCCGAACTTGGCGTCAAGATAGGCGCGCCGGTCCATGCCCTCGGGCGGCATGTCGGGGTTGAGTTGAAACGGGTGGTATTCGATCTCGAAGGGGTGGTCGCCCACCTGTGCGAGCGCCGTGTCCAGGTTGGTCTTTCCGATGTAGCACCAGGGGCAGACAGGGTCCGAGAAGATATCAAGCTTGACCATGGTCGGTCTCCCACTCTGGCCGCAGGGCGCGGCGCAAGAGCTTGTTGTTGGCGCCATGGGCAGGGCGGCGCGATGAATGAAAAGCCTCGGGCCCTTGTAGCCGGCCGGGCTGCGAGACGCAAAAGCGGCAAGCTTGGCCTCGGGCGGCCATGTTGACAGGGGCACAGGGGCAGGGTGCTGGGCTATCCCCGCGGCGGTGCGCGTGCAAGTGCGCAGGCCCCAGACGACCTGCGCGCGCGGTGCGCTATTCCTCCGCGTCCCACCACCAGACATCGGGCTGCCAGCCGGGCCAGTCGCCGAAGATGGGCATGGTCTCGGGATAGTGCAGCCTCTTGTCGTGGGCGATGCGGGTCACGTTCCACTGGTAGATCGGGATGGCGTAGCGCCCGGTCGTAAGCAGCCGGTCCAGCGCCCGGGTCGCGGCGAGAAAGTCCTGCTGGCTTTCGGAGGTGAGCAGCCGGTCGATCATGGCGTCGACGGCCGCGGACTCCACCCCCATGAGGTTGCGTCCGCCGGGTTCGTCCACCCTGTCGGAGCCCCAGTAAAGCGACTGCTCGTTGCCGGGGCTCAGCGACAGGCCGCGCCGGAAATAGGTCATGTCGAAGTCATAGGCATCCAGGCGCTCGCGGTATTGCGCGCTGTCGATCACCGTGACGGTCGGCGCGATGCCCAGCCGGTCGAGCGCCTGCACGTAGATGTCGATGATCGTCTGGGTCTCGTCGCTGCCCGATTGCAGCACGATCTCGAAGGTGAAGGGCCGGCCCTGCGCGTCAGCCATGACACCGTCCTGCACCGTCCAGCCGGCCTGTTCCATCAGGTCCAGCGCGGCGGTGATGCCGGCGCGGTTACGCTCGGTGCCGTCCGAGGCGGGCAGGGCATAGCCCGTTAGCGCGTCCTCGGGTATCTGCTCGGCGTAGGGTTCGAGGAAGTCGCGCACGCGCCCCTCGGCCGGGCCGGGCCGCATCGCCAGCGGCGAATTCGAGAAATACGAGGTGATGCGTGGCTGCGCACCGCCGGTCAGCGCCTCGTTGATGAATTCGAAGTTGAAGGCGTGCAGCATGGCGTCGCGCACGCGAAGATCGGCGAATTGCGGGCTGCGCGTGTTCATCACGAAGCCTGTCATCCCCGAGGGGCGTTCGTGCGGCAGCACGTTGCGCACCACGTCGCCAGTCTTGACGGCGGTGAAGTCATACTGGCTGTCCCACTTGGCCACGTTGAATTCGCGGTTGAAGTTCACCGTGCCCACCTTGAAGGCCTCGAAGGCTGCGGTGGCATCGCCGAAATACTCGATCCGCAGGGTGTCGAGGTTGTGGGTGCCGTTGCGGAAGGGGACCACCCCGTCGCCCCAGTAGTCCGGATTGCGAGTGAATTCCACAAAGCGGCCCTGCTCGTGATCGCCGACAAGGTAGGGCGACGAGGTCACGGGGATATGCTCAAACCCGTCGGTCTCGGCAAAATCGACGCCCTCGTATTGCGCCTTTTGCAGGATCGGGCGCATCCCCGCCAGCAGGGCCAGTTCGCGATCCTCGGTGTCGAAGGTGAAGCGGACCGAGCGTGGCCCGGTCTGTTCCATGGCGGCGACCTTGGACCAGAACCCGGCGTAGCGGCCGTGCCCCTTGGTGCCCAAAGTCTCGTAGGACCACATGACATCCTCGATCGTAACGGGGCTGCCATCCGAGAATTCGGCCTCGGGGCGCAGGGTGAATTCGACCCATTCGCGATTCGGCCCGGTCTCGACCGATTCGGCCAGAAGCCCGTACAGCGAGAAGGGTTCGTCGAGCGACCGGGCCATCAGGCTCTCGCCCATGAGAAAGCGCAGCTGCCAGGGCACGGCGCCCTTGCGCACGAAAGGATTGAGACTGTCGAAGTTGCCGATATTGGCCGTGACCATCTCGCCACCGCGCGGCGCGTCGGGGTTGGCATAGGGCAGATGCGCAAAATCTGGGGGCAGGTCGGGGTCGCCATACATAGCTATGCCATGCTTGGGCTCGGCCTGGGCCGCACCGGCCACCATGAGCGCGGTGGCGACAATGGCGGCGATCCGGCCACGTCGGGGGAAAAACTCTGGTCTCATTTCGTGGACAATCCCTCTGCGCCTTGTGTGCCTCATTCAAAAGCCTAGAGATCGCTGTTAGTCTTTTCAAACTTTTAGCTTGGATCGCGGCGGCGGATTGCATATAAGGAAGGCACTGCTCGATAGGTTTCTTGCCTGTATGAAACCTGCCTCAATAACTGAACGCCGGCCTTGTGCCGGCGTTTTTTTCTTTGAGGGTCAGCGGAACGGCCAAGACAGGTCGGGGCGCGGGCCGACTCAATGCGATCGGCTCAAGACCGAGCACGGGTCCAATGATACCAGCCCTGACGCTGCCTGCGGTCAGTCCTCGTGCCGGCCATGTCCGATCCGATCGGCCAGCTTGTCCAGCGCCTCGGGCATTTCGTCGTGTTTTTCGCCGGGGTAGACCAGCCCTGCCGAGATCACCAGCTTCGCAGCATCCTCGACTGTCATGTCCAGTTCGATCACATCCTCGCGGGGAAAAAACAGCAGATACCCTGAGGTCGGGTTCGGCGTGGTCGGCACGAACACCGAGGTCATGGGACCGACGCCCGCCTTGTCGACCAGTTCGCCCTTGGTCTGCGTCGAGATGAAGCCCACCGCCCATATGCCCCGGCGGGGATATTCGATGAGGCAGGCGCGGTCGAAACTCGTCTCGGTCTGTGCAAAGACGGTCTCGGCGATCTGCTTTGCGCCGTTGTAGACCGAGCGCACCACCGGCATCCGCGCGACCAGCGCCTCGCCCCAGCCCAGGAAGGACCGGCCGATCAGCCCCTTGGCGATCCAGCCGACGATGAAGGTGAAGATCAGGAAGATGACGACGCCGACGCCACGGACGTTGACCTCGATGTAATTGGGGTGGGTCGGATCGGCGCGGCCGAAGTCATTGACGTGGCCCAGCAGGCGGTTGACCAGGTCCTCGGGGTGGTAGGCCTGGGGCACGAAGGGCCAGACGAACCCATCCACCCAGCCGATCAGCGTCCAGATCAGCCAGACCGTCAGCCCGATGGGCGCGATCACGATGATCCCGGCAATGAAATTGTTGCGCAGGCCCGTGATCAGGCTGCCGCGCGGCCGGGGGGGGTCTTTGGGCTGTCTGGTCACTTTGGCTGTCGCTCACCTTACGCGTCATCGCTTATGTAGGCGATCTCGCGCGGTCGGACAATGCAGCACGGCCCCGGGCAGGCTCGTCAATCGGCGGAATTGCACAGGCTTTTGGCAATCTCGGCGGCAAGGCGCGCATTATTGCGCACCAGGGCGATGTTCGCGGTAAGCGAAGCCCCCTCGGTCAAGGCGTAGATCCGGTCAAGCAGGAAGGGCGTGACGGATTTCGCCGCGATTCCCTGCGCCTCGGCCTCGGCCTGGGCCTGCGCGATCAGCGGCGCGAGGGTCTGCGCCGGGATCTCGTCGGCCTGTGGAATCGGGTTGGCGACCAGTTGTCCGCCCGTCAGGCCCAATGCGGCGCGCATGGCATGGGCGGCGGCGATCCGTGCGGGGCTGTCCATCCGCAGGGGGGCGGCCAGCGCCGAGCGGGCCGACCAGAAGGCCGGCAGGCTGTCCTGGCCATAGGCGATGACCGGCACGCCGAGGGTTTCGAGCACCTCCAGCGTCTTGGGGATGTCGAGAATGGCCTTGGGCCCGGCGGCAACGACCGTCACCGGCGTGCGCGCCAGTTCCTGCAGGTCGGCGGAAACGTCGAATGTCGCCTCCGCGCCGGGGTGGACGCCGCCAATGCCGCCGGTGGCGAAGATCGCGATGCCCGCGAGACGCGCGGCGATCATGGTGGCGGCGACGGTGGTGGCCCCGGTGCCGCCCGCGGCCATGCAGGCGGCGAGATCGGCGCGGCTGAGCTTGGCGACATCCTCGCACGCGGCGAGCCGGTCCAGCTCGGCCGGGGTCAGGCCGATGTGCAGATGGCCCGACAGAACGGCGATGGTGGCGGGTACGGCGCCGCTGTCGCGGATGTCCTGTTCGACCGCGCGGGCGGTCTCGACATTCTGCGGGGCGGGCATGCCATGGGTGATGATGGTGCTTTCCAGCGCCACGATCGCCCGGCCGGCGGCGCGGGCCTCGGCGACCTCGGGGGAAAAGTGAAGGTCTGTCATTGTGGGCTTTCTCCGGAAACATGGGCGGCCGCGGCATCGAGCGCGCGGGTCAGGGCGGTGTCGGGGTCCATGCCCTGCACCTCGGAGGCGATATGGGCGGCCATGAAGGTGTCGCCCGCGCCGGTGATGCGGGTCACCAGAACCTCGGGCGGGCGGGCGCTGCGCAGGCGGTCGCCGCAGGCCTCGGCGGCCATGGCGCCGCCATCGGTGACGAGGGCGCGATGGACCCCCTGCGCGACCAGGCCTCGGGCGGCACGGGCGGCATCGTTGAAGGATGTTCGGCAGATCAGGCCTGCCTCTTCGCGATTGACATAGAAGGTGGCCGAGGGATGGCCCAGCAGCGCCAGCAGCCGCGTGGCCTTGCCGGGGCTGGCCGGGGCCACGCGCAAATCGGCGGCGCGAAACAGCGGCGAGGCGGCGATCCGCATCAGCAGCTCATGGGTCAGGTTGCCATCCAGGGCGACCGGCCCGGTCCAGGGCGCGGCTTCGCTGGCCAGGCGCCCGTCCGCCAGCGGCCGCAGGATCTTGTCGCCCACCTGTTCGAGCGAATGGGCGTCGGCAATCGCGGCGATCAGCCCGCCCGCGCCCTCGATGGCCATGTAGCTGTCGGTTGGCAGATCCTCGGAGCGGTAGAGCGTGGCGGTCTCGAGGCCCAGCCGCGCCGCCTCGCGCACCAGGTCCTCGCCCTCGGGATCGCGGCCCACGGCGGAGAGCAGCGCCGGGCGCAGCCCGAAGCGCGCCAGGGTCATGGCGATGTTCATGGCCACGCCGCCGGGCAGGCGGATGATCCGCCCGGGCACATCCGACCCGGCCCGCATCGCGACAGGCGCGCGGCCGATGATGTCCCACAGGACCGAACCGATGCATAGGATGTCGGGCGGCATCATGGCGCGCAGCTATTGCGCGCGCCGCGCCGGGGGTCAACCGCTGTGACGCGGTGTGCTGCGCACGCCGGATGACCGGGGCAGGGGGCTTTCTGCCCCCTCTTGGCCTGCGGCCAATTCACCCCCGAGGATATTTTCGGCCAGAAGAAGCCTATTCCGGAATGGCGAAGGTCAGCGCGGCCCAGAGGGTTTCCCAGACCACATCGCGCGCCTCGGCCAGCTCCGCGTCGGGGCGGCGCAGCACCACGGCATCGGCCAGATAGACATGGCCGGGCTTGACGGGCAGGTTGGCGATGCCCCTCTCATCGGTGCGATGGTAGGTGACCGCGACGCTGCCGTCGGGGGCCTTCTCGAACACCTCCACCTGCGCAGCGGCGCGCGGGGCCTGGTCGTAGAGGACCTGCACGGGCAGGGTGGACGCGTCGAAGGTATAAGGGTTTTCCAAGGCGACGATCTCGGTCTCCAGACCCAGAGGCCGGTCTTGCCCGGTGCCATCCCCCACCGCCACCAGCGCCTTGACGTGGCGCGAATAGGCCTCGCCGAAGTCCGTCTCGGGCAGGCCGCGTGCGCGGTGCCGGGCCACCGCATCGTCGAAATCCTTGTGATCGGCGAAGCTTGCGAATTTTTCGAGTGTCTCGTAGCCGACCCGGGCGGTATTGGCCTCGTAGGCGAGGATGTGCAGCCCCGCGCCGATGGGAGCGGCCTCCAGCGCGGGGCGGGCGCCAAGGCGGTTCTCGATCGGCTGGACCTGCTCGCCGCGGATCATGTCGAAGCGGCTGAAGCGGCGGGGCAGGTAGCTGAGCCGCGACCCCTCGAAGTCTTCGCCATTGACAATGTCGGCCCGGAGCATAACGTTGCGCGGTATCGTGAAATCGGCAGGATCTAGCCAGAGTTCGTGGGCGAGGGTCGGGCCCGCCACGAGAGCCAGGAAAAGGGTAAGGATGCGCATGATTGTCTCCGGTTGGGATGCTGTAAAACTGACGCTGCTGGCGCTGGTGTCAACCATGCTGGTGATCGCCGCGGGGCCGGCACGCGCCCACGAGGTGCGGCCGACCATCGGTGACATGGAGGTGATCGACGACCGCCTGGCCTTCACGCTTGAGGGCAACCTGGAAAGCTTCATCGCCGGGATCGACCTGGAGGGGCTGGAGGACACCGACGCCGCCGAGACCTCGGGCGGCTACGACAGCCTGCGGGCCCTGCCGCCCGATCAGTTGGCCGAGCGCATGCGCACCTTCTGGCCCAGCTTTACCGAAGAGATGCGCGTCCTGGTGGACGGGGCCGCGGTGGCGTTGCGCCTGGACGACGTGTCGGTGCCTGAGGTCGGCAACCAGGACCTGCCCCGCGACGCGACCCTGGCGTTTTCGGCCGCGCTGCCCGAGGGGGCGCAGGCGGTACAGATCGACTGGCCCGCCCGCTATGGCGTGCTGGTGCTGCGCCAGATGGGCGTGGACGAGGGCTGGGACGGCTACCTGTCCGGCGGGCTGTCCGAGCAGGTGGCGCTGGAGGGCGGGCAGGAAATGTCGGGATGGCAGGCCTTCGCGCGTTACATCCCCGTCGGGGTCGAACATATCGTGCCGCTTGGGCTGGACCATATCCTTTTCGTGCTGGGGCTGTTCTTCCTGTCCACGCGGCTGCGCCCGCTGATATGGCAGGTCACGGCCTTTACGGCGGCGCATACGATCACGCTGGCGCTGGCCGCTCTGGGCTATGTCACTGTGTCCGCCGCCGTGGTCGAGCCGATCATCGCCGCCTCGATCGTCTATGTCGCGGTGGAAAACGTCTTCAGCCGGGGCTTGAACCCCTGGCGGCCCGTCGTGATCTTCGGCTTCGGGTTGCTGCACGGGCTGGGATTCGCCAGCGTGCTGGGGGACTACGGCATCCCCGAGACCAGCTTCATCCCGGCGCTGCTGGGCTTCAATATCGGGGTCGAGCTGGGCCAGCTTCTGGTCATCGCGCTCGCCTTCGGCCTGGTCTTTGCCGGCATCCGGCTGTCCGAGGACGGCAAGCGCAACCCGGTGGCCGCGGCTGTCTACCTGCTGGTCGCGGTGGTGGTGATCCCGCTCCTGGTGATCCCGGTCAGTGCCATGGGTGCTACGGCGGTCGAGGCCTATCTGCCGCTTATGTTCATGGTGGCCGCCATCGCCGGTCTCTCGGCGGCCTCCTGCGCGGTGGAGCGTTACGAGACCTACCGCCACATGGTCGCCATGCCCGCAAGCATCGGCATCGCCCTGATCGGGGCCTACTGGGTGGTGGAGCGGGTGTTCCTGTGACGGCGCGGCCTTGATCTGCCGGTTACCCGTGGCGGGCTATCCAGCGGTCAGGGACAATGCGCCGATCTGCAAAGGGGCCGCCATGAAATACCTCCCGCCACGACTGCCCAGCGATCCGGGTGTGACGCGCGTCAGGGACGATGCGCGCCATCCTGCGCGCATCGTCAACGGCAGCCAGACCGCGGGGCCTTGCTGACCGGGTCGCAGGGGCTGGCCACCGGGGGACCGGGTCGATCGCTCGCGACCTCGTTGCGGCTGCGGGCGCGGGTGGTGCGGTGGGACAGGCGGGGCCTGGCACCGCGCTTTGTCACGGAACTCTCGCAATACGAGTTGACCCGGCTGCGGCAGACGCAGGTTTTCCGCCAGTTGTGACGGGGCAGGCGCGGCATTCGGGGGCGGGGCCACACCGACATCCCCCTTGCCAAGCCATGCCACCACGACTATACGCGCGGAATTCGATCCCGCAGGCGGGGGCGGGTGGTTCGGAGAGACATCCCGATCCATCCACCGGTTGGCGCAATGCTGATCCCCCGTCGAGGCATGAAACCGGAAAGGAATCACACATGGCTCTTCCAGAGTTTTCCGTGCGCCAGCTGCTTGAAGCCGGCGTTCACTTCGGACACCAGACCCAGCGCTGGGATCCGAAGATGTCACAGTACATCTATGGCGCCCGCAACGGCATCCACATCATGGACCTGACCCAGACGGTGCCGATGATGGACCAGGCCCTTCAGGTGGTGCGCGAAACCGTCGCCAAGGGTGGCCGCATCCTCTTCGTCGGCACCAAGCGCCAGGCCCAGGCCCCGATCAAGGACGCCGCCGACAAGTCGGCGCAGTTCTACATGAACCACCGCTGGCTGGGCGGCACGCTGACCAACTGGCAGACCGTGTCCAAATCCATCGGCCGTCTGCGCGCCATCGACGAGACCGCCGAGGGCGGCTTTGCCGGGCTGACCAAGAAGGAACGCCTGCACATGGAGCGCGAGCAGGAAAAGCTCGAGGCCACGCTGGGCGGCATCCGCGAGATGGGCGGCCTGCCGGACCTTCTCTTCGTGATCGACGTCAACAAGGAAGACCTCGCCATCGCCGAGGCGCGCAAGCTGGGCATTCCGGTCGTCGCCGTCGTCGACACCAACTGTTCGCCGCTGGGCGTGGACTACGTGATCCCCGGTAATGACGACGCTTCGCGTGCGATCACGCTCTACTGCGATCTGGCCGCCCGCGCCGCCATGGACGGGCTGTCGGCCCAGCTGGGCGCAGCCGGGATGGACCTGGGCGAGATGGAGCCGACACCCGAGGACGCCGCCGCCGAGGCCCCGGCCGAGAGCACCGCGGCCAGCTAGGGCCGGCCGGCGTCGCAAAACTGATACCGGGCGCGGGCATATCGCGCCCCGGACGTGATCAAATCTTACAGGAGAAAGAGCCATGGCGATTACCGCTGCTCTCGTGAAGGAACTCCGCGACTCCACCGGCGCGGGCATGATGGACGCCAAGAAGGCGCTGACCGAAACCGACGGCGACATGGGCGCCGCCGTGGACTGGCTGCGCACCAAGGGTCTGGCCAAGGCCGCCAAGAAATCCGGCCGCACCGCCGCCGAGGGCCTGGTGGCCGTAACTGTCGCGGGCGGCAAGGGCGTGGCCGTGGAGGTGAACGCCGAAACCGATTTCGTCGCCAAGAACGCCGAATTCCAGGACATGGTCGCCGGCATCACCAAGGCCGCGATGGGTGTCGGCAACGTCGAGGCGCTGCTCGAGGCCGACATGGGTGACAAGTCCGTGTCCGGGACCGTGACCGACAAGATCGCCACCATCGGCGAAAACATGTCCGTGCGCCGCATGGCCGCGGTCGAGGGCGACACGGTGGTGTCCTACATCCACAATGCCGTGACCGAGGGCATGGGAAAGATCGGCGTGCTTGTCGCCATCAATGGCGGTGACGAGGCCTTTGCCAAACAGGTTGCCATGCACATCGCCGCCGCCAACCCGTCGGCGCTGGACGAGGCTTCGCTCGACGCCGAGATCGTCGAGAAGGAGCGCAAGATCCAGATCGACATCGCCCGCGAAAGCGGCAAGCCCGAGCAGGTGATCGAAAAGATGATCGAGGGCCGCATGAAGAAATTCATGGCCGAGAACACCCTGCTGGGTCAGGCCTTCGTCGTGAACCCGGACCTCACGGTCGCGGCTGCCGCGCAGGAGGCCGGCGCCGAGGTTATCGGCTTCGTGCGCCTGGAAGTGGGCGAGGGGATCGAGAAAGAGGAAGAGGACTTCGCCGCCGAGGTGGCCAAGGCCGCCCAGGGCTGAGACCCGGCAAGATTCTAACGTCGGAAGCGGCCATCCCCCGGGGTGGCCGTTTTTTTGATGGAACAAGGGTTGTGGATCGCTCTCAACTCTTAACAAGGTCGCGGCCCCGCGTCGGGAACACGCGGGGCCGCTGTGACCCGCCGCGACGGAACTGCAATGCTGGGGCATCGCGGCGGGCCTATGCGCCGATCGACCCGGGCCTAGCCCGGGCCGACCAGAAAACCGGGAACCCGGTCTGCGGACGGCTTGCCTTGAAATCGCAAGGGGTCCGACCCGCTGTTCCCTGGCCCAAGGCCACCACTCACGGAACTCTGACAATCTGCCACTAACCTGACGTTAATCCGAGTGAGGGAATCCTTACCAGCAGCGGTGTCAGGCCGGCAGGCTGTCGGGCTCCAGCACGAACATCTGGTTGTGAAACGACGCCTTGAGTACGGCCTGTGCTGTCGTTTCCACACCCAGCGCCTCGCGTGCCAGGCGCAAGTGTTTCTCGACCGTGGCGGAGGTTAGGCCCAGGATCGTGGCGATGTCCTGGGTTGTCTTGCCGTCCCCAACCCATTCGAGAACCTCGCGCTGGCGCTTGGTCAGGCTGCGCGTGGCATGAGGCAGGGTCAGCATCTTGAGGTAGACCACATTGCTCATGACCTGGAGGCTTTCGCCGTGCTCATCCCAGATGGCATCGACATCGTCCTGGCCCAGACCCGGTCGCGCCGTGAGCGCTGCCGCGCCCTTGGTGCGCCGACTGACCGCGCGGAAACTGATCGTGTAGCCGGCGGTCACGCCCATGGCGCGGTTGAAGTCTGTCACACGCTGTTCGGCGGGCGTCATGTTCGCCGGATCGGCGATCCAGGACCAGCTGCAGGCCCCGTCGTTGGCCAGCGCCCAGCGGGCCATCGGGGAATCGTGGATGTAGCCGTCACCGAGGAAGCGGTCAGTGTAGGCGTTACAGTGATTGGTCAGCACCACCCAGTCCTGCGGATCACCCAGAGAAACCCCGCTGCGGTAGCGCGTGAAGCCGTAGAGCAGCCGATCGAAACCCATTTCTGCCATGCGCGTCGTGTGCAGACTCCAGAGCGTTTCGATGGTCGGTGCGTTCGTGAGTGCGTCGAGATGATTGACTAGAGACTTCATGACCCGGTCGGTAACCTAATTACTTTGTGATCCCAATAAAATCGCGCATTATTGTGCAGGCGTTTCGGCGTGGCCATGCGCATACTCCGTAATTTTTACATAATACTTATTATGCGATTTATAATCACGACCACTCAGTCCTTCACCACCAGCCCCGAAGGCGTGCCCGAAAGGTTCTCGTACCCTGTCCCATTGATCAGGATCGGCTCCGTGGTTTCCAGCCCGCCATCGTCGAGCCAGATCGCGGGCATGAAATGAAAGGTCATCCCCGGTTCGAGGATGGTCCGGTCGCCCGCGCGGAAGGACATCGTGCGCTCGCCCCAGTCCGGCGGATAGGACAAGCCGATGGGATAGCCGCAGCGACTATCCTTGATAAACCCGTGCTTGCCCAGCGTGACGTTGAAGACATTCGCCACGTCCTCGCAGCGGTTGCCGGGTTTCGCCTGTTCCAGCGCGGCCGCCGTGGCCTCCTCGATCGCGGCCTGTGCGTCCAGGTATTTCTGCGGCGGCCTGCCCAGGAACAGCGTGCGCGACTGCGGACAGTGATAGCGCCGGTGGCAGCCCGCGATCTCGAAAAAGGTGGATTCGCCGGTCCGCAGCGGAGTATCGTCCCAGGTCAGATGCGCCGCCGTGGCATCCAGCCCCGAGGGCGCCATGGGCACGATGGCCGGGTAATCCCCGAAGTGGCCGCCTACCCCGGTGATCCCCGTGTGATAGATCTCGGCCACCAGGTGGTTCTTGGGCATGCCCGGTTCGGCCAGTTCGACGATGCGTTCGTGCATCGCCGTGACGATGTCAGCGGCGCGGCGCATGTAGACGATCTCGGTCTCGGACTTCACGGCGCGCTGCCAGTTCACGATGCCGGTGGCATCACCGAATTGCGCCTTCGGGCAACACCTTAGAAGTTCGCTGTAAGCTTTTGCACTGAAATAATAATTGTCCATCTCGACACCGATGTGCAGATCGCCCCAGCCATAGGCGTCGATCAGGCGGGCCAGGTCCACCATCGGATGCTTGTCGGGGTTCATCACATAGCTGTCGTCGTAGCCGTGGATGTCGTCCTCTTCCATGAAGACGGTCCGCATGGCCCCGGTGGCGTCGATCGCCCGGCCCCACCAGACCGGGTCCTGGTCCATGGGCAGCAGCACCGCCTGGTGGACATAGAACGACCATCCGTCATAACCCGAGATCCAGGCCATGTTCGACGGGTCCGACAGGATCAGCAGGTCGAAACCGGCCGCCTCCATCGCGGCGCGGGTCTTCTCGATGCGGTCATAGTATTCATTGTCGGGAAAGGACGGGCTTGTGCGGCTGCTCGGCATTTCGGACTCCTGCTGGTTCCGGTCCAGCCTCGCCCCATAACGCCGCGATTTCCAGCCGAAAAACGGCGTGCCGGGGTCAGCCCGCGTCCTCGGCCGCCATGGCGGGCAGGATCACCGTGAAGGTCGACCCCTGCCCCAGTTCACTTGTCACGCGCAGCCGCCCCCGGTGGCGGTTGACGATATGCTTGACGATGGCGAGCCCCAGCCCGGTGCCGCCCACCTCGCGCGAGCGGTGGCTGTCCACCCGGTAGAAACGTTCGGTCAGCCGCGCGATGTGATGCACCGGGATGCCCTCGCCCTCGTCGGCAACCGACAGGCGCAGACCAGTCTGGCGCAGGCTCGTCTCGTGGGCGGGTTCGGACAGCGCAAGGGTGATCGTGCCCTCGGTGCAGCCGTACTTGATCGCGTTCTCGACCAGATTGTTGACCACCTGCGCCAGCTGTGCGGCATCACCCGGAACGCGCACCCGATGTTCGGGCGGCTGCCACTCGATGCGCATTCCGCGGTCGGTGGCGAGCGGGGTCAGCGACTCGAGCGCCCCTTCCACCACACCGGCCAGGTCGACGGCGGCGCGGGGACGGTTGCGCTCCTGGTCCTCGACGCGGCTGAGTGACAGCAAGTCCTCGACCAGACGGTGCATCCGACCGGCCTCTTTTTCCATGATGTCGAGAAACCGGTCCCGGGCCGCGGTATCCTCGCGCGCGGGGCCGCGCAGGGTTTCAATGAACCCCAGCAGCGCCGTCAGCGGCGTGCGCAACTCGTGGCTGACATTGGCGATGAAGTCGCGCCGCATCTGGCCGGCCTCCTCGACCGCGGTGACATCCTGATAGGTCAGGACCACGGCCCGCCCCGTGGGAAGAACCACCCCGGTCAGGGTCACGTCCCAGGTGGTGTCGCGGGCGCCGTCGCTGCCCAGAAAGCGCGCCTTGCGATGGCCACCGTCGCGGAGGCAAGCCTCGATGGTGTCCAGAAGGCCCGGCTGGCGCAGCGCCGTGATGTAGTGCCAGCCGGCGCAGTCCATCCCGATGAGGGTCTGGGCGTGCCCGTTGATCCGGCGCACACGCTCGTCGGCACCGATGACCATGGCGGGCACCGGCAGAGCATCGAGCAGGGCAAGTTCGCTGTCATCAGCCATGACGACCTGCTGGCCCATCTGCCCGGCAAGATCAAGATGCCCCGGTGCCGGCGTGGCCATGTCATCCGGTTGTTGTGTCCGGGCGTATTTAACTTGAGGTTGAACCTGAAACAGGAACCGGGGGACTTCGTTTGACACCTGATCACACCTCGCGCACCGAAACCGTGGATTGCGATGGTATGATCGTTCTGGTTGTCGTCGGCATGACGGCTCTGCGACAGTCCTATGACGGTGGCCTTTCCGGGGTGCAATTCACCGAGGCCGCGGGGCTGGCTGGCCTGCTGGCCGAGGGCGTTTCGCCGACGCTGGTGCTCTCGCCGTTGGCGGGCCCGGGCTTTGATGCCGTGACCATCGCGCAGACGCTGCAAGCCGCCGGCTATCGCGGTGTCTATTATGCCACCACGCGGCCCCTGCCCGACCCGGACATGGTCAAGCGCGAGGTGGCGCGGGTCGCGCCCGATGTGATTTTCGACCTGCTGCTGCCGCAGGATATGGCCCGGCTCATGCGGTCTGCGCGCGGCTGATCGCCTCGGAGAATTCGGAAATCAGCAGGTCCGGCTCTTCCAGCCCCACCGAGACACGGAAGAACCCTTCGGAAATCCCCAGCGCCGCACGGCCCTCGGACGTCAGTGCCCGGTGCGAGGACGAGGCCGGATGGCTGAGCGTGGTGCCCACGTCGCCCAGGGTCGGGGCGAAGGCGATGTCCGGGGCGGCGCGGGTCAGCGCATTGGCCGCCGCGCGCCCGCCGGCCACCTCGAAGGACAGCATGTTGCCGGGCCGGTCGCCCAGCACCGCCTGCGCGCGGTTGTGGTCCGGATGGTCCGGGCGGCCGGGGTACAGCACGCGGGTGACGCCCGGCATCCCGGCCAGCGCCTCGGCCAGGTGCGTCGCCGTCGCCTCGGCCCGGTCATAGCGCAACTCAAAGGACTGCATCCCGCGTTCGGCCAACCAGCAATCGAACGGGCTTGGCGTGAACCCCCAGGTGACATTGGCGGTATAGAGCTTGTCGTTCAGCGCCGGGTCGCGGGCCACGGCATAGCCCAGCGTCGCGTCGGAATGACCCGCCAGCAACTTGGTGACGGAATGCACGACGATATCCGCGCCGTGATCGAAGGGCCGATAGCCGCGCGGCGTGGTAAAGGTATTGTCCACCACCAGCAGAACGCCGCGGTCCTGCGCCAGTTTCGCGATCCCTGCCATGTCGGCAATGCGGATCGTGGGGTTCGAGACCACCTCGACCAGGATCATTTTCGTTTCGGGGCGCAGGGCCGCCTCGATCCGGGCGGCGTCGGTTGGGTCGGCCAGCGTGGTCGCGATGCCCAGCCGCGGCAGGTCTTCGGTCATCAGGCGCAGCGACCGGCCATAGAGCTGATCGCCGCCGACCACATGGTCCCCGGCCTGCAGCAGCCCGAGGAAGACATTGCCGATCGCCCCCATGCCCGAACCCGAGACGATACCGCCACTGGCCCCCTCCAGCCGGTCGATCTTCTGCGCCAGCACGGTGGCGTTGGGGTGCCCTTCGCGGGCGTAGGTATAGCCCGAGCCCCGCGCGTACTGGCGATCCAGCGCGTCCGGGTCTGGCGAGGCATAGACAACCGACGGCTGCAACGGCGTGACGACGGGCCGCGAGGTGCTTTCGGGCCAGGGCGTGCGGCGCACGATGGAGTCGGACATGCTCAGACCTCCGTCAGACCGGCGCGGAACCGCGCGGCCTTGTCCTGATAATGCAGGGCCGAGGCGGTCAGCGCCTCGATGGCGGCCGCATCGAGGGTCCGGACCACCTTGGCCGGCGCGCCCATGACAAGCGCGCCGTCTGGGATCTCCTTGCCTTCCGTCACCAGTGCCCCGGCGCCGATCAGGCAGTTGTGGCCGATCACGGCGCCGTTGAGCACGGTCGCCCCCATGCCCACCAGCGAATTGTTCCCGATGGTACAGCCATGCAGCATGGCCTTGTGCCCGATGGTGCAATTCGTCCCGATGGTCAGCGGATAGCCCATGTCGGTATGCAACACGCAGTTTTCCTGCAGGTTGCTGCCCGCGCCCACCACGATGGGTTCATTGTCGCCCCGGATGGTGGTGCCGAACCAGACCGAGGCGCGCGCGCCCAGCACGACCTGCCCGATGAGATGACAACCCGGCGCGACCCAGGCGGTCTCGTCCATTTCGGGGGTTTTTCCGTCCAGTGCATAGAGACTCATGACATGTCCTCGAATTCGCGGTGCAGGTCACGGACATGGCCGACAAGGTCGGGCTGCTGTTCGCGGCGCAGGCGCTCGGCGCTGACGATGGTCTTGAGCCGCGTCTCGGTGCGGTCCAGATCGTCGTTGATCAGAACGTAGTCGTAGGCGTCCCAGTGGGAAATCTCGTCCCAGCTTTTCTGCATGCGCTTGGCGATGGTCTCGGCGTCGTCCTGGCCACGGCTGCGCAGGCGCTTGGCCAGTTCGGCAATCGAGGGCGGCAGAAGGAAGATCGACAGGACGTTGTCCTTGAGCGGCGAATTGCGGATCTGTTGTGCGCCCTGCCAGTCGATATCGAAAAGGACGTCGCAGCCCTGCTCGATGGCCTCGCGCACCGGCGGCAAGGGCGAGCCGTAGTGGTTGCCGAAGACATGGGCATGTTCGAGCATCTCGCCCTCGGCGACCATGCGCTTGAATTCGGCCTCGGACCGGAAATGGTATTCGCGGCCGTCCACCTCGGACGGGCGCGGTTCCCGCGTCGTGGCCGAGACGGAAAAGCGGATGGTGTCGTCCCAGGCGCGCAGCCGGTTCGACAGCGTCGATTTTCCCGCGCCCGAGGGCGAGGACAGGATGATCAGAAGGCCGCGTCTGGGCATGGCTGCGCCTCGTTCGGGGTGGTCTCGCGCCGCCGGCCCCGGCGCTGGCGGTTGCCTGCGCACCTAACGGCAAAGACGGGTCAAGGGCAAGTCCGGTCACGGGGCCGCGTGCTTGCCGCGTTAACCCTGCTGGATTTTGGATCAGGAAAATTGGGTGAAAAGCCCCTATAAATGTCGCCGACACAGGCAGGAGGACAGGGCGATGCCATGGCGCGGAAACAGGGGGGCGGCAAAACGACGGCCCGTCCGAACAGTGCTATCGCGGTGACAAACCTGACCGCCCTGATCGACCTGGAGTCCTATTGGCGCGGTCTGGCCCCCGCCGGCGGCGTGCCCCGCCGCGCCGATCTCGATCCCGTCTGCATGGGGGATGTGATCGAGGATGCGCTGATTCTCGAACCGGTCGTGCCGGGGGTGGCCCGTATCCGCGTGGCAGGCCGGCGCATCATGGCGCTGATCGGATCCGAGCCACGCGGGAGGCCGCTCTCAGCGCTTTTCGTACCCGCGGACCGCGGCCGGCTGGCCACCCAGACCGAGGTGGCCTTCCGGATGCCCTCGGTGGTGGAACTGGCGCTGCGGGCACCGCGCGCACCGGGCCGTCCGGCCCTTTCGGGGCGGTTGCTGTTGCTGCCGCTGAGCGACGATTTTGGCGCCGTCACCCGCTGCCTCTGCGCGCTGGTGGCCGATGGCCGCCCGGGGCGCAGCCCGCGCCCGTTTCCCCTCTGCGCCGATCAGCGCATCCGCCACGACCCGTTGGACCGGGCCCCGATAGATCCGCCGCGCCCGCGCCGGGCCGCAGGTGGCCCGGCGCTGCGGCTGGTGGTCGATAACGCATGAAAAACGGCCTCAGCCGGTGGCGACACTGCCCACCGACTGGCGCCGCGCCGACAGCTCTTCGGCCACGAGGAAGGCCAGTTCCAGCGATTGCGAGGCATTGAGCCGCGGGTCGCAGGCGGTGTGATAGCGATCCGAGAGGTCTTCCTCGGTGACGGCGCGGACGCCGCCGGTGCATTCGGTCACATCGTCGCCGGTCATCTCGAAATGCACGCCGCCGGGGATCGAGCCCTCGGCATTGTGGACGGCGAAAAATTCGCGCACCTCGCGCAGGACACTTTCGAAGGGCCGGGTCTTGTAGCCGGTCGAGGACTTGATGGTGTTGCCGTGCATCGGGTCGCAGGTCCAGACCACGTTGGCCCCCTCTTCCTGCACCGCGCGGACCAGCCGCGGCAGGTGTTCGCCCACCGCGCCCGCGCCGAAGCGGGTGATCAGCGTCAGGCGGCCTGCCTCGTTGGTCGGGTTCAGCTTGGCCATGAGCGCCTTGAGGTGGCCCACGGTCATGCTCGGCCCGCATTTCAGGCCGATGGGGTTCTGGACCCCGCGCAGGAATTCGACATGGGCGCCGTCGGGCTGGCGCGTGCGGTCGCCGATCCAGAGGAAATGCCCCGATCCGGCCAGCCACTGGCCCGAGGTGCTGTCGAGCCGCGTCAGCGCCTCTTCGTATTCCAGAAGCAGCGCCTCGTGGCTGGTGTAGAAATCCACCGTCGCCAGTTCGTGGTTGTTGTCACCGTTAAGACCGGCGGCATTCATGAAGTCCAGCGCGTCACCGATGCGAGACGCCAGTTCCCGGTATTTCTGCGCCTCTGCGCCATCGGTGAACCCCAGCGTCCATTGGTGGACACGGTGAACATCTGCAAAGCCGCCCGTCGAGAAGGCGCGTAGCAGGTTCAGCGTGCCCGCCGCCTGGGTATAGGCGCGCAGCATCTTGCCCGGGTCGGGGATGCGGGCGGCCTCGGTGAAGTCCAGCTCGTTGATGATATCGCCGCGGTAGCTGGGCAATTCCTGCCCGTCGATGGTTTCCGTGGGCGCCGAGCGCGGCTTGGCGAACTGCCCGGCCATGCGCCCCATCTTTACCGTGGGCACCTTGGCGCCATAGGTCAGCACCATGGCCATCTGCAGCATCACCTTGAAGGTGTCGCGGATGTGGTCGGCGTCGAAGTCGGCAAAGCTCTCGGCGCAGTCGCCGCCCTGCAGCAGGAAGGCCTCGCCGCGCGAGACCGCGGCCAGTTCCGATTTCAGACGCCGCGCCTCGCCGGCGAAGACCAGCGGCGGATAGGAGGACAGCCGGCCCTCGACCTCGGCCAGGGCCGCGTCGTCAGTATAGTCCGGCATCTGCACCCGCGGCTTGTTGCGCCAGTCGGATTTGGTCCATTCCGCCATTGTTTTCGCTCCGGATCGGGCCCCCGCCCGCGCGGGCGGTCGGGGGCGTTTGACGATGTCGGGGGCTTATAGCGGTCCCGGCGCACGGGGCCAATGGCATTTTCCCCGCATTTTCGTGACGATCGGCGCGGCACCGTCAGGCTTGCCTCTTGATCGGGGGGCGCAAAGGTGGTCATGTCGTGCGTCAAATTGGCAAGGGTAGGCTGATGGACCGCAAGCAGACGATCAACGTGAAAACCGAAGGTGAGGCCCCCAGGCGCTTCGTTTTCCTACTTCTGGAAAACTTTACCCTTCTGTCCTTCGCGGCCGCCGTGGATTGCCTGCGCATCGCCAATCTGATGGCCGGCCGCGAACTTTACACCTGGGCGCTGGCCGGCGACGGCAGCGAGACGGTGAACTCGGCCGGCGGGGTCAGCTTCAACCTGGACATGGACCTCGAAGACCTGCGCCGCGATGACCACCTGCTGGTCTGCGGCGGGCGCGACGTGCAGTCGGCCACCACCAAGCGCGTCGTCAGCTGGCTGCGCCGCGAGGCCCGGCGCGGGATCGTCATCGGCGGGCTGTGCACCGCCGCGCATACCCTGGCGCGGGCCGGGCTGCTGGACGACAAGCGCGCCACCATCCACTGGGAAAACCAGGACGGCTTTGCCGAGGATTTTCCCGACGTGAACCTGACCAAGTCGGTCTACGTCAAGGACGGCAACCGCTGGACTACCGCCGGGGGGACCTCGTCCATCGACCTGATGCTGCAGGTCATCGCCGACCAATATGGCGAGGATCTGGCCAGTTCAGTGGCGGATCAACAGATCTATTCCGCGATCCGCACCGACCAGGACACGCAGCGGCTGTCGATCCCCACCCGGATCGGCGTGCGCCACCCCAAGCTGAGCCGCGTGATCCAGATGATGGAACAGAACATCGAGGAACCGATCAGCCCGGCCCTGCTGGCCAAGGAGGTGGGCATGTCCACCCGGCAGCTGGAGCGGCTGTTCCGGCGCTACCTCAACCGCAGCCCAAAACGCTATTACATGGAGTTGCGCCTGCAAAAGGCGCGCAACCTGCTGATGCAGACGGACATGAGCGTGATCAACGTGGCGCTGGCCTGCGGCTTCGCCTCGCCGTCGCATTTTTCCAAGTGCTACCGGTCGCACTACAACACCACGCCCTACCGCGAACGCGGGGCGCATGCCGGCCGGCTGTCGATCTGAGGCTGGCCGCCCCCCTGCCCTCGGATCGGCTTTTCTTTTCGCGAATCGGTGCCTAATCTCGGGCGCGGACAACCACTGTTCCAACTGGGAGAAAGAACATGAAAAAGCTGCTTATGGCCGTCTCGGCCAGTGCCCTCGTCGCCGGCGGCGCCCATGCCGAGGGGCATGGCGACACCGTCAAGCTGGGGATTATCTTCGGCTTTACCGGGCCGATCGAATCCCTGACCCCGCAAATGGCCAGCGCTGCCGAACTCGCGATGTCCGAGATCAATGACGCCGGCGGCGTACTGGACGGCATGATGCTGGAGCCGGTGCGCGCCGACAGCACCTGCATCGACAACGGCGCGGCCACCGCTGCCGCCGAACGTCTTGTCACCGGTGACGGCGTGACGGCGATCGTGGGCGCGGACTGTTCCGGCGTGACCGGCGCGGTTCTGGCCAACGTGGCGGTGCCCAACGGCGTGCCAATGATCTCGCCCTCGGCCACCTCGCCGGGTCTGTCGACGGCCGAGGACAACGGGCTGTTCTTCCGCACCGCGCCCTCGGACGCGCGCCAGGGCGAAGTGCTGGCCAACATCCTGGCCGACAAGGGCATTGACGAGGTCGCCGTGACCTTCACCAACAATGACTACGGAAAGGGGCTGTCCAACAGCTTCGTCTCCAGCTTCGAGGAAGACGGCGGCACCGTTACGATCACGGCCGCCCACGAGGACGGCAAGGCCGACTATTCGTCCGAGGTCGCCTCGTTGGCCTCGGCCGGTGGCGAGGTTCTGATGGTGCTGGGCTATGCCGACCAAGGCGGCCCGGGCGTGATCCGCAGCGCGCTCGACAGCGGTGCCTTCGACACCTTCATGATGGGCGACGGCATGTTCGCCGACAGCCTGGTCGAGTCCCTCGGCAACGACATGGAAGGCTCCTTCGGGGCGGTGCCCTGGTCCGAGGGCGCAGGCGCCGAGGCCTTCACCGAGATCACCGAGGCCGCCGGCATCAACGGCGACAGCTCCTTCACCCGCGAAAGCTATGACGCCGCGGCGCTGCTGGCCCTGGCCATGCAGGCCGGCGAGTCGGCCGACAGCGCCACCATCGCCGAGAACGTGATGTCGGTGGCCAATGCGCCCGGCGAGGAGATCCTGCCCGGGGAACTGGGCCGCGCGCTGGAAATCTTGGCCGAGGGCGGCGAGGTCGATTATGTCGGTGCCACCAACGTCGAGCTGATCGGCCCCGGCGAGGCTGCGGGCACCTACCGCGAGTACACCATCACCGATGGCGACTACGAAACCGTGCAGTTCCGCTGAGATCGGCACGCGAGGGACAGCGGCGGCGCGGGGGCGACCCCCGCGCCGTTCGCCAAAAGCAAGACGGGCGCAACGGCCCGCACAACAGGGACACCGGGGGACAGCGGCAATGATCAGGGTCGAGAACGTCGTCAAGACCTTCGGCGGGTTCCATGCCGTGGACGGCGCCACGCTGGAGATCGCGCAGGGCACGATCACCGGCCTGATCGGCCCCAACGGCGCCGGAAAGACCACGCTTTTCAACGTCATCGCCGGCGTTCTGCCCCCGACCTCGGGCCGCGTGACCATGCTGGGCGAGGACATCACCGGCCTGCCGCCGCATGACCTGTTTCACAAGGGGCTGCTGCGCACCTTTCAGATCGCGCATGAGTTCCATTCCATGACCTGCCGCGAGAACCTGATGATGGTCCCCTCGGGCCAATCGGGCGAGACGCTCTGGAACACCTGGTTCGGGCGCCGCCGGATCGCCGAGGAGGAGCGCGCCCTGCGCGCCAAGGCCGACGAGGTGCTGGAGTTCCTGACCATCGAACACCTGGCCGACCACCCCGCCGGGGCCGTCTCGGGCGGGCAGAAGAAACTGCTGGAACTGGGCCGGACCATGATGGTGGACGCGCGCATCGTCTTTCTCGACGAGGTCGGCGCGGGGGTGAACCGCACCCTGCTTTACACCATTTCCGACACCATCAAGCGCCTCAACGAGGAGCGCGGCTATACCTTCGTCGTCATCGAGCACGACATGGATTTCATCGAACGGCTGTGCGACCCGGTCATCTGCATGGCCGCCGGCAAGGTGCTGGCCGAGGGCACGCTGGCCGAGATCAAGGCCAACGAGCAGGTGGTCGAGGCCTACCTGGGCACCGGCCTCAAGAACAAGGAGAAGCTGGGCGCATGAGGGCTTTGACGCTGGATTTGATCGTCGCGCGGACCCGGTTGCGGCCGCATACCCCGGCCGCAAGCGGGGAGGTGCCGCAATGAGCGATCCCTATTCCGGCCGCGGCAACAAGGACGCCTCGATCGCCCGGCCCGGCCCCCGCTCCGAGCTGTCCGGCATGGCCGATGGCCCGGCCAGGGCCGCCGATGGCGCCGGCCCCTTCCTGTCGGGCGAGGGCATGACCGGTGGCTATGGCAAGGGCCCCGACATCCTGCACGACTGCACAATCGCCGTGGACCGGGGCGAGATTGCTGTGATTGTCGGCCCCAACGGGGCGGGCAAGTCCACCGCCATGAAGGCGATCTTCGGCATGCTCGACCTGCGCGGGGGCCGCGTCACGCTCGATGGCGATGATATCACCGCGCTGTCACCCCAGAACCGGGTGCGCCGGGGCATGGGCTTCGTGCCGCAGAACCGCAACATCTTTCCATCGATGACCGTCGAGGAAAACCTCGAAATGGGCGCCTTCATCCGCGAGGACGACATCACCGCCACCATGGAACAGGTCTTCGATCTGTTCCCGATCCTGCGCGACAAGCGCGGCCAGGCGGCGGGCGAGCTGTCGGGCGGCCAGCGCCAGCAGGTCGCGGTGGGCCGCGCCCTGATGACCCGGCCCAAGGTGCTGATGCTGGACGAGCCCACCGCCGGGGTCAGCCCCATCGTAATGGACGAACTTTTCGACCGCATCATCGAGGTGGCCCGTACCGGCCTGCCGGTCATGATGGTCGAACAGAACGCCCGCCAGGCGCTGGAGATCGCCGACCACGGCTATGTCCTGGTGCAGGGCCGCAACGCGCACACCGGAACCGGCAAGGACTTGCTGGCCGATGCCGAGGTGCGCCAGAGTTTCCTGGGGGGCTGAACCATGGACCTGCTCAACGCCATCGTGGCGCTTGCCAACTTCGTCCTGATCCCCACCACGGCCTACGGCGCGCAGCTGGCGCTTGGGGCGCTGGGGGTGACGCTGATCTACGGCATCCTGCGGTTTTCCAACTTTGCCCATGGCGACACCATGGCCTTCGGGACCACGATCACAATCCTCTTCACCTGGCTGTTCCAGTCCATGGGGATCACCTTCGGCCCGCTGCCCACGGCGCTGCTGGCCCTGCCCTTCGGCATCATGGGCTGCGCGCTGCTGCTGCTGGGGACCGACCGCGTGGTCTTCCGGTTCTACCGGGCACAAAAGGCGGTGGCGGTGATCCTGGTGATCGTCTCCATGGGCGTGATGTTCGTCTACAACGGGCTGGTGCGCTTCATCATCGGGGTCGACACCCAGCGTTTTGCCGATGGGGAACGCTTCCTCATCTCGGCGCGCGACTTCAAGGCCGCGACGGGCCTCGACGAGGGGCTGGCGCTGAAATCCACCCAGGCGATCACCCTTGTCGTGGCCGCCCTGGCCGTGGTGCTGCTGTTCTGGTTCCTCAACCGCACCCGCACCGGCAAGTCCATGCGCGCCTTTTCCGACAACGAGGACCTTGCCCTGCTTTCGGGCATCAATCCCGAGCGCGTGGTCATGGTCACCTGGCTGATCGTCGCGGCGCTGGCGACCATCGCGGGCACGCTCTACGGCCTGGACAAGAGCTTCAAGCCCTTCACCTATTTCCAGCTGCTGCTGCCGATCTTCGCCAGTGCCATTGTCGGCGGGCTGGGCAGCCCCGTGGGCGCCATCGCCGGCGGCTTCATCATCGCCTATTCCGAGGTCATGATCACTTATGCCTGGAAAAAGGTGGCCAATTACATCCTGCCCGAAAGCCTCGCGCCCGACGGACTCGCACAGCTGCTGTCCACCGATTACAAGTTCGCGGTCAGCTTCTCCATCCTGGTGGTGGTGCTGCTGTTCAAGCCCACCGGCCTGTTCAAGGGAAAATCCGTATGACCCAGTCGATGCGTGCCCCGCTGCTTTTCGCCTTCGTCGCCGCGCTCTTCCTGCTCGAGGCAACGGCCGATGTCTGGATCTTCTCGGGGTCCTGGAACACGGCGCTGGGCATCCTCAACATGGCGCTGGTCTCGGCGGTCATGGCGCTGGGGGTGAACCTGCAATGGGGCTTTGCGGGGCTGTTCAACGTGGGCGTCATGGGCTTTGTCGCGCTGGGCGGGCTGGCCACGGTGCTCGTCGCCATGCCGCCCTCGCCTGGGGCCTGGGCCGCCGGGGGCTACCGGATCGTGCTGGGCCTGGTGCTGGGCGCGGCGACCATCCTGGGCGCGATCCTGGCCTGGACGCGCCTGCCGCGGGGCCGCACCCGGACGGGGGTCATGCTGGTGATCCTGATCGGGGGCTTTTTCCTTTACCGCTGGGTCTTCGACGCCGGCGTCGCGGCGGTCGAGGACATCACCCCCGCCGTCACCGGCAATCTCGGCGGGCTGAACCCCTGCGGCGACTACCGCGCCTGCGGCTGGATGACCATCATCGCCTGGCCCGTGGGCGGGCTGCTGGCCGCCGGGGCGGCCTGGGTCATCGGCAAGACCGCCCTCGGACTGCGCTCGGATTACCTGGCCATCGCCACGCTGGGCATCGCCGAGATCGTGATCGCCGTGCTCAAGAACGAGGACTGGCTCAGCCGCGGCGTCAAGAACGTGATCGGCCTGCCCCGCCCCGTCCCCTACGAGGTCAACCTGCAGAACGACCCCGCCTTCGTCGAACGCGCCGCGGGCCTGGGGCTCGAGCCGACCATGGCCTCGACGCTCTACGTGAAATTCGGCTATGCGGTGCTCTTCACCCTGGTGCTCATCGTGATCCTCTGGCTGGCGCAAAAGGCCCTGGCCAGCCCCTGGGGCCGCATGATGCGCGCCATCCGCGACAACGAGACCGCGGCCGAGGCCATGGGCAAGGACGTCAAGGCGCGCCACCTGCAGATCTTCATCCTCGGCTCGGCGGTCTGCGGCGTCGCCGGGGCGATGATGACGACGCTCGACGGCCAGTTGACGCCAGGCACCTACCAGCCGCTGCGCTTCACCTTCCTGGTCTGGGTGATGATGATCGTCGGCGGCTCGGGCAACAACTACGGCGCGGTGCTGGGGGGCTTCCTGGTCTGGTGGCTCTGGGTGCAGGTCGAACCCCTGGGCGCCTGGCTGGCCGAGCTTGCCACCGGCGGCATGGCCGAGGAAAACGCCTTTCGTATGCGCATCATGGAGGCGGTCGCCCACATGCGGCTCTTCACCATGGGCGTGGTCATGCTGCTGATGCTGCGTTTCGCCCCCCGCGGGCTTCTGCCCGAACGCTGATCCAGGCACGCGGAGCCGCGATGGCCGGTGTTTCTTCTGGCCCGAAATATCCCGGGGGAGCGCGAGGGGGCAGCGCCCCCTCGCCCCCGTCGGATTGGCGCAGCCAATTCGAAACTGCTACCCGTCCAGCGCCCGCAGGCGCCGGATCAGGGACGAGGTGTCCCAGCGCGCGCCGCCCATCTTCTGGACCTCCTTGTAGAACTGGTCCACCAGCGCGGTCACCGGCAGGGCGGCGCCGGTCTCGTCGGCCGTCTTCAGGCAGATGCCAAGGTCCTTGCGCATCCAGTCCACCGCAAATCCGTGCTCGAAGGCATCGTCGAGCATGGTGGCGTGGCGATTTTCCATCTGCCAGCTCCCGGCGGCCCCGCCGCCGATCACCTCGACCACCGCGCGCCCGTCCAGCCCGGCCTTCTCGGCGAAATGCAGCCCCTCTGACAGGCCCTGCAACAGCCCGGCGATGCAGATCTGGTTGACCATCTTGGTCATCTGCCCCGCACCGCTGTCGCCCAGCCGGCGGCAGAGCTTGGCATAGCTGCCGATCACCGGTTCGGCGCGGGCATAGGCCGCCGCGTCGCCGCCGCACATCACCACAAGCTGGCCGTTTTCGGCCCCGGCCTGCCCGCCCGAGACGGGCGCATCCACGAAGGCCAGGCCCGCCGCCGCGGCGGCCGCGGACATCTCAGCGGTGACCTGCGCCGACACGGTCGTGTGATCGACCAGCACCGCGCCCGGGGCCATCCCGGCAAAGGCGCCCGCCGCGCCCGTGCAGACGGCGCGCAGGTCGTCGTCGTTGCCGACACAGGTCATGACGAAATCGGCGCCCGCGGCGGCTTCGGCCGGCGTCGCGGCCATGGTCCCGCCATGCGCGGCCACCCAGGCCTCGGCCTTGGCCGTGGTGCGGTTGTAGACGCGGACATCAAAGCCCACCTTCGCGAGGTGCCCCGCCATGGGGTAGCCCATGACCCCCAGTCCCAGGAATGCTGTCGTCGCCATGCCGTTCCTCCGCTTGCATCATGTCCTTGCCTGATGGATAGGTATCCAACCTGACGCCCTCGTACCAGCCCCGATCCGGAGGAGACATGGCCGTCCTTTTTCGCTGGCTGATCCGCCTCGCCACGGCGCTGGTCCTGCTGGCCCTGGCCGTGGTGGCGCTGGTCTGGTATTTCGCCGCCCGCTCGCTGCCCGACTATGACGCCACGCTGCAGGTCGCGGGGCTGGAGGCGCCGGTGGAGATCGTGCGCGACAATGCCAATGTGCCCCATGTCCTCGGCGAGACGGACGGCGACGTGTTCCGCGCCCTCGGCCTGGCCCATGCGCAGGACCGGCTCTGGCAGATGATGATGCTGCGGCGCACCGCGCAGGGCAAGCTGTCCGAGCTTTTCGGCCCGCGCACGCTGGAGACAGACAAGCTGCTGCGGCGCTTCGACATCTACACCGCGGCGCGCACCTCCGTCGATGCCATGGATGCCGAGACCCGGGCGGCACTGGAGGCCTATGCCGAGGGGGTCAACGCCTGGATTGCCGAGGTCAACGCCGGGGCCCTTGGCCGCGGCGCCCCCGAGATGTGGCTCTTCAACCACGCGCTGGCGCCCTGGCAGCCCGCCGACAGTGTGGCCATCGTCAAGCTCATGGCGGTGCAGCTCTCGGGCCATCTCGAGGAAGAGGTGCTGCGCGCGCGTGCCTCGCTGGCGCTGGACGATCCGGCGCGGCTGGCCGACATCCTGCCCGACCATCCGGGCGAGGGGCTGGCGGCCCTGCCCGACTATGCCAGCCTGGTGCCCGACCTGCCCAAGGAGCCCGCCGGCCCGCGCATGGCCGCGCGCATCGCCGATGATCCCTTCTGGCCGATTCCGCCGCGGGGACGCGCCGGGGCTTCGAACGCCTGGGCGGCGGGGATCGACAGATCGGCCACCGGGGCGACCCTGCTCGCCAATGACCCGCACCTGGGGCTGTCGGCGCCGGGACTGTTCTACCTGGCCCGGCTGGAACTTGAGTCCGGCGGCGTCATCGGCGGGACCATCCCCGGCGTGCCGCTGGTCCTGACCGGGCGCAACGCCCGGCTGGGCTGGGGGATCACCTCGTCCTACCTCGACGACCAGGACCTTTTCATCGAAGAGGTGAACCCCGCGAATGCCGCGCAATACCGCACGCCCGGGGGCTGGACGGATTTCGAGACCCGCGACAGCGTCATCCGCATCAAGGACCGGGACCCCATCACGATCCAGCTGCAATGGACGGAAAACGGCCCGGTCCTCTCGCCCGACCAGTTCAACCTGCGCGAGATCCGCCCCCGGGGCCATGTCGTGGCCCTGGGCTGGACCGCGCTGTCGCATGCCGACACCACCATCGAGGCCGGGCTGGCGCTGATGCGCGCGCAGACGGTCGAGGACGGAATCGCCGCGGGCGAGGGGTTCGTGGCCCCCGCCCAGATGCTGACGCTGGCCGACCGCAACACGGTGGGCATGAAACTGATCGGCCACATGCCCGACCGCGACCCGGACCACGTAACCGAGGGGCGGATGCCGCATTTCGGCTACCTGGCCGAGAACCGCTGGCGCGGCCGCCGGCCCTATGCCGACAATCCTGAATGGGTGGCGCCCACGGGGGGCATCGTCGGCAATACCAACAACAAGATCACCGAGGCCCCCTTTCCCGCCCATGTCAGCCACAGTTGGGGCGACAGTCAGCGCATCAACCGCTGGCGGCGGCTGATGCAGGACCGCCGGGTGCATACCCGCGAGAGCTTCATCGAGGCGCAGCTCGATACCGTCTCGTTCACCGCGCGCTCGCTGCTGCCGCTGATCGGCGCGGACCTGTGGTTCACCGGCGAGGCGGCGGCCGAGGGCACGCCGCAGCGGCTGCGCCAGGAGGCGCTGGAGCTGCTGTCGGAATGGAACGGCGAGATGAACGAACACCTGCCCGAGCCGCTGATCTACGCGGCCTGGCTGCGCGCCCTGCAAGAGCGCCTGATCCGTGACGACCTGGGCACGCTCGCGCGCGAATTCCCCCATGTCGAACCCTTGTTCATCGAACGGGTTTTCCGCGATATCGACGGCGCGGCGGCGTGGTGCGACATCAGCCGGTCGGCGCCCGAGGAAAGCTGCACCGACATTGCCCGGCTGGCGCTGGACGACGCGCTGGTCTGGATCACCGAGCGGTATGGCGACAACCTGGATTTGCTGCGCTGGGGCGATGCCCACGAGGCCACCCACGACCACCCGGTTCTGGGCGAGGCGCCGGTGCTCAACTGGTTCGTGAACATCCGCCAGTCCACTAGCGGCGGCGACAACACGCTGATGCGCGGACGCACCGCCGGGGACGGGCCGCGCCCCTTCCTCAACGTTCATGCCGCCGTTTATCGCGGGGTCTATGATTTCGCCGATCCCGACAGTTCGGTCTTCATCACCTCGACCGGGCAGTCGGGCCATCCGCTGTCACGGTTTTACGACCACCTGGGCGAGCTTTGGCGCCGCGGCGAGTATATCCCCATGTCCCTGGACCCGGCGCTGGCACGCGCCGGTGCGGTCGGGGTCACGGTGCTGGAGCCGGTGGAGTGATGCGCGCCTTTGCGCCGCGTGGCCTGAACGACAGCCCGCCTACAACCGCTCGAACCGGGCCTTCTGCCGCTCGGTCCAGTTGACCCGCAGGTGATAGCCCGCATCGTCGGTGGTCTCGGCCTCGACGATGCCCTCCTCGTGCAGCCAGGCACGCTTGCGGGCCGCGCTGTAGGGCAGCACCAGGTTTGCGGCGCTGCGCGGCGCGCTCAGCCGCTCGGACACACGTTCGAGCATGGGCCGCAGCCCCTGCCCCGTCACCGCCGATGTGACGAAGATATCCGCGTCACGCTGCGCCCGGGCCTCGAGCGCCGTGGCCTCTTCGGGGTCAAGCAGATCGCCCTTGTTCCAGACCTCGATCAGCGGTGTTGCCTCGGTCACGCCCATGTCCGCCAGGATCGCCATGACCTCGGCGCGCTGGCTCTCGGTCTCGGGGTGGCTGATGTCGCGCACGTGCAGGATCACATCGGCCTCGAGCACCTCTTCCAGCGTGGCTCGGAACGCCGCGACCAGCTGCGTGGGCAGATCGGAGATGAAACCCACGGTATCGGACAGGATCACCTCGTCGCCGGTGTCCAGCGTGACCTTGCGCATGGTCGGGTCCAGCGTGGCAAAAAGCATGTCCTCGGCCATGACCTGCGCCCCGGTCAGCCGGTTGAACAGGGTGGACTTGCCCGCGTTGGTGTAGCCGACCAGGGCAACGATGGGGAACGGCACCTTGGCGCGGGCCGCGCGGTGCAGCTTGCGAGTCTTGACCACCTTGTCGAGCTGCTTGCGCAGCCGGTTGAGCTGGTCGTCGATGGCGCGGCGGTCGGCCTCGATCTGGGTCTCGCCCGGCCCGCCCACGAAGCCCAGCCCGCCGCGCTGGCGTTCCAGGTGGGTCCAGGCCCGCACCAGACGCGTGCGCTGATAGGACAGATGTGCCATTTCGACCTGAAGCACGCCTTCGCGCGTGCGCGCGCGGTCCGAGAAGATTTCCAGGATCAGGCCGGTGCGGTCCAGCAGCTTGGTTTCCAGCGCCCGTTCCAGGTTGCGTTGCTGCACCGGGGTGACAGGCCCGTCGACCATGACCAGCCCGGCGTCGGCGGCCTTGATCCGCGCCTTGAGTTCCTCGATCTTGCCCGATCCGAACAGGGTGCCCGGATGCACCTTGTTCAGCGGCACGATCTCCGAACCGGCAACCTCGAGATCCGGCAGCGCCACGGCCAGTGACACGGCCTCGTCCAGCGCGGGGCCGGGGGCGTGACGGTCGGGGTCGGTGCGGATGTCGGGGTGGACAACATAGCCACGGGTTACGGGCCGGTCGTCCTCCAATTATTCCTCACCGTCGTAAAGATTGATCGGCGAGGCCGGCATGATGGTGCTGATGGCGCCCTTGTAGACCAGCTGCGACTGGCCATCGCGGCGCAGCAGCACGCAGAAGCTGTCGAACCAGGTGATGATCCCCTGCAGCTTGACGCCATTGACCAGAAAGATCGTGACCGAAATCTTGGACTTGCGCACGTGATTGAGAAAGGCGTCCTGCAGGTTCTGCTTGTCGTTGGCCATCGGTTCTTGTCCCTTGTTCTTGCTGCCGCGGACCGGCACCGGATTTGTCGGGCAGTATGTCGTGCCTGCGCACGGGTTTCCAGCCCAAATTCCGCGCCTTGCCCCCGGCCCCGCCGACCGGGTTGTGCCCTGATCAGCGGCGCCAGAATTCCGGGTTGAGCAGCGCGATGATGGCCAGGGCCTCCAGCCGGCCGAGGATCATCGCGAAGGCCAGAACGACCCGCGACAGGTCCGTCAGACCGGCATAGGAGATCGGGTCTTCGGCGCCCACCACAGCCAGCGGCCCGGTGGTGGACAGCGCCGAGACCGCGAGCACCAGCGCCGTTTCGAACTGCACCCCGGTCAGCGACAAAAGCACCATCACCCCCGCAATCGAGAGTGCGAAGATCATGAAGAAGACCCAGGCGATCTGTGCCCCCTGCGTGCGGGGGCGCCGGGCCTGCGCCCCCGCGCCCCCCACCGATGAGGGATGGACGAGCCGGTCCAGCTCGCGCTGGGAATGCTTGTAGAGCGCGTAGACCCGCAGCAGCTTTATACCCCCGGCGGTGGTGGCCACGCCGCCGCCGACCACCGTCAGCCCCACCAGCATCAGCCCGGGGCTGGACAGGCCCGACCAGTCCTGCGCGACCTCCCAGCCGGTGGATTCGAACCCAGCGGTGGTCATGAAGGACAGGATGGTGAACAGCCCGCCCCAGGCCGCGGCCAGCGCGGTGGACAGGCTGTTGTCCACGCCCTCGCCGCCGAGTTCGACGACATGGCGCGCGAAAAGGGCGGCGGACAGAAGACCCACCAGCGACAACCCGAAGCGCAGTTCAGGGTCGCGGGTCAGCAACGTGCGGGGATCCTCGCCCGGGGCGCGGCTGAAGGTCAGATGCGACAATGCGAAGACAAGAAACAGCGCGATCATGACCTCACCCGCAACCCCTGATGCGGAATAGTAGAGACCACCCACCGGCGAGATGCCCGAGGTCGACAGCGTCGCCATGGCATGGCACAGCGCGACAAAGGGCACCTCGCCGGCCATGGTCAGCCCCAGCCAGAGCAGCAGCGTCAGCCCGGTGTAGATCGGCACGAAGCGCAGGATGTAGCGCGCCAGCCGTTCGGGCGGCGCGATGCTGCGGTCGATCTGGGCCTGGCGGGCCTGCCCGGCCCGTGCCGTGCCCTGCTGATAAACCTCGAAGCCCCCGAGGTTCAGCGGCAACAGCACCGCCATGGCCGCGATCCACATCAGCAGGCCGCCCATCCAGCCCACCAGAGCGCGCCACAGATGCACCGAGCGCGGCAGATTGCGCGGATCGTCCCAGAGCGTGGCCCCGGTGGTGGTAAAGCCCGAGACCATCTCGAACCAGCCGTCGAACAGCCGCGCATGCGGCACCGCCTCGACGAAGGGGATGGCCAGCATGATCGGTAGGAACACGAAACCGGCCAGCAACGACACAAGGAGGCCGCGCAACCCGTAGCGCGGTTGGTGGCCCACGGTGGCCAGCGCCACGAAGAGCGTCATGACCGAAAACAGCAAAAAGCCGTAGAAGAAGATCCGCATGCTGTCGTAATCCTCGACCACCCTGGCGTGGATCGCGGGCACGATCATCGCCACGGCGCCCAGCCCCATGAGCAGCACGAAGAGCGGACGGCGCGACAGGAACCCGGCCATCAGAAGTAGTCGATCGAGACCTGGAGCATGCGCTCGACCTCGGCCACCTGCCGCGACGTGGCGAAGATGGCTACGACGTCGCCCTCCTCGATGCGCAGGCCGCCGCGCGGTTTCTCCATGCGGCCGCCCTTGAGGATACCGCCCAGCAGCACGCCCTCGGGGAAGTCCACCTCGCGCAGGGGCTTGCCGGCGATGGGCGAGGTGGTCAGCACCTGCGCCTCGATCACCTCGGCCTCGGCATCGCCGATGGAATAGACCGAGCGCACCCTCCCGTGCCGGATGTGGCTCAGGATCGAACTTACGGTGGTGGCGCGCGGGTTTATATAGGCGTCGATGTCCAGCGGCCCCATGAGCGGCACAAGCGTGGGATCGTTGGTCAGGCTGATCGCCATGGGGCATCCCAGGGCCTTGGCCCGCACGGCGGCCAGCAGGTTGGTCTTGTCATCGTCTGTCACGGCCAGAACGGCGTCGGCCGAGCCGATGTTTGCCTCTTCCAGAAGCGCCGTGTCCAGCCCGTCGCCATTGAGCACGATGGTCCGTTCCAGCGCATCGGCCGTGCGTTCGGCACGGGCGCGGTCGCGTTCGATCACCCGGACGCGGATGCGCTTTTCGCGCTGTTCCAGCGCCTGGGCCACCGACAGCCCGACGTTGCCGCCGCCGATGATGACCACACGTTCCTGCTTGGCCTGGGTCTTGCCGAAAATCTCCAACGTGCGGGCCATGTCGGGGGTCTCGGTAAAAACATAGCAATCGTCGCCGGGAAAGATCTGGTCGCCCGCGCTGGGGGCGAACAACTTGCCCTTGCCCTTGCGCCGAATGCCCACGACCACGGCCTTGAGCGTGGTGAACAGGTCCGACAGCTGCCGCAGCGGCGTGTTGATGACGGGGCAATCGGCGTCGATCTGGATGCCCAGCAACTGGGCGTTGCCCTCAAGGAAGCTCTCGGTGTCAAAGGCCGCCGGGGCGGCGAGGCGTTGCAGCGCGGCTTCGGCCACCTCGCGTTCGGGGCTGATCACCACGTCGATGGGCAGGTGGTCGCGCCGGTAGAGATCGGCGTAGATCGCGTCCAGATAGCTTTGCGCGCGCAGCCGCGCGATCTTGCGCTGGACGGCAAAGACCGAATGCGCCACCTGGCAGGTGACCATGTTGACCTCGTCGGAATGGGTCGCGGCGATGATCATGTCTGCGTCCCGCGCGCCCGCGTTGTCGAGAACGTCGGGGTAAGAGGCAAATCCCGAGATGCCCTGCACATCCAGCGTGTCCGTGGCACGGCGGATCAACTCGGCATTGTTGTCGACAACCGTCACGTCATTGTTTTCCGAGGCCAGGTGCCGGGCGATCTGCCAGCCCACCTGCCCCGCGCCACAGATGATGACCTTCATGCCTAGTCCCTCGCTTATGCGTCACCACGTGGTGACAGAGCCCCCCCGTCCGGTCAAGTCGGCTCCGGTCGCGACGGCAGAGGCGCTCAGCCCTCGATCTCGTCCACATGGGCGATGCGCGCGCCCGCCTTGTTCGAGGTCACGACACCCAGCGACTTGAGCTTGCGGTGCAGCGCCGAGCGTTCCATCCCGACGAAATTCGCGGTGCGGCTGATGTTGCCGCCGAACCGGTTGATCTGGGTCAGCAGGTATTCGCGTTCGAACAGCTCGCGCGCCTCGCGCAGGGGCAGCGTTGCTAGAGACCCGGAAAGGATCACCCGTTCCTCGTCGGCCGGGCCCGTCTCGCCGCCGGCGGGAATCTCGCGGGGGCCGATGGGGTCCTGGCTGTCGCCCAGGATCAGGATGCGTTCGACCACGTTCTTGAGCTGGCGCACGTTGCCGGGCCAGGGCATGGTCTGCAACAGCGCGCCCGCCTCCTCGGACAGGGCGCGCAACGGCAGGCCCTGGTCCGCGTGCAGCCGGTCGATGAAATAGCTGGCCAGCCGCGGGATGTCCTCGCGCCGGTCCTCAAGCGAGGGCACGTGGATCGGCACCACGTTGAGCCGGTGGTAAAGTTCCTGCCGGAAGCGGCCCGCCTCGATCTCGGCGCTCAGGTCGCGCCCGGTCGAGGAAATGACCCGCAGGTCGACCTGCACCTTGTCCACCCCGCCCACGCGCTGAAACGTCTGGTCCACCAGCACCCGCAGGATCTTGGATTGCGTTCCCTCGGGCAGATCGGCGATCTCGTCGAAATAGATCACGCCGCCGTCAGCCTCTTCCAGCAGGCCCGGCTCCACACCGCGGCCCTCGGTTTCGCGGCCGAAAAGCATCTCTTCCATCTGCTCGGGCGCCACCGAGGCGCAGTTGACGCTGACGAAGGGCGCCCCGGCGCGGTCGGACTGGGCATGGATGTAGCGCGCCGCGGTCTCCTTGCCGCTGCCGGGCTGGCCGGTCAGCATGACCCGGCCATTGGACCGCGTCACCTTGTCGAGCTGGCCGCGCAGCGCACGGAAGGCGGCGCACTCGCCCACCATCTCGACCTCGCCGGCCTCGCCGCGTTTGAGCTCCTGGTTCTCGCGGCGCAACCGGCTGGTCTCCATGGCGCGCCGGATCACCACCATGAGCTGGTCGATGTTGAAGGGCTTCTCGATGAAGTCATAGGCGCCCTGCTTGATCGCGGCGACCGCGATCTCGATGTTGCCGTGCCCTGAGATGATGACGACGGGCACCTCCGGGTGCTCGCGCTTGACATGCGACAGGATGTCAATACCGTCCATGGCGCTGTCCTTGAGCCAGATGTCCAGAACGACCAGCGCGGGCAGGCCCTTGCCGATCTCGGCCATGCACTCTTCCGACCCGCCGGCCAGGCGGGTGGTAAACCCCTCGTCCCGCAGGATATCCGAGATCAGTTCCCGGATGTCCCGTTCGTCGTCCACGATCAGAATATCGCTCATCATCCCCTCACGCTGTTTTCGAGGCCGTTGTTTCGGCCCCTGTCTCGGTTCCGGTCAGTATAGGCAGGTCTATGGTGGCCATGGCCCCCCGGTGCGCGGCGCCGTCGAAGACGGGCGCATCGGTCAGGGTCAGGCTGCCGCCATGTTCCTCGATGATCTTGCGCACGATGGGCAGGCCCAGCCCCGTGCCCTTCTCGCGCGTGGTCACATAGGGTTCGAAAAGCTTGGCGCGATTCTCGGGCAGGCCGATGCCGTTGTCGGCGATGGTGATCCGGGCGCTGGTCTCGCCGACCTCAAGCGCCACGCGAATCTCCGGCACGAAACCGCCCGGAGCACCCTTTTCCATCAGGCTTTCAATGGCTTCGCCGCCGTTCTTCATCAGGTTGGTGAGGGCCTGGGACAACATGGTGCTGTCCAGGCTGGCCAGCACGGGCGGCGCGGGCAGATCGACGGCAAAGCGCACCTCGGGCTGGCCCGCCTCCTGCAACGCGGCGGCGTCGCGCACCAGGCCGACAACGTCATGGGCGGCGCGGTCGGGTTCGGGCATCCGGGCAAAGCGCGAGAATTCGTCGACGATGCGGCGCAGGTCGTTGGTCTGGCGCACGATGACCTCGGTCATCTGTTCCAGCGCCTCGACGGAGTCGGGCGGCACCTCGCGGCGGAACTTGCGCTTGATGCGTTCCGCCGACAGCTGGATCGGCGTCAGCGGGTTCTTGATCTCGTGGGCGATGCGGCGCGCCACATCGCCCCAGGCGGCCATGCGCTGGGCGCTGACCAGGTCGGTGACATCCTCGAAGGCGATCACATAGCCCTCAAGGGCGCCGCCCTCGCCCCGGCGTGGCGACATGCGCACCAGCAGCGTTTCCTGTTCGCCCCCGCGCACCAGTTCCACCTGCCCCTGCACGATGCGGCGGCCCTTCTCCGTCAACTGTGAGAACAGCGGCTCGAATTCCGGCACGGCGACCGTCAGCGGGGTGCGTTCGGCGCCCTTGCCCACCTCCAGCAGCCGCGTGGCCGAGCGGTTGACGAAGGTCACGCAGCCCTCCTGGTCCAGCCCGACAACGCCCGAGGGTACGGAACTGAGCACGCTGTCGAACAGGCGGCGGCGGTCTTCGATCTGGCGCGTGTTGTGCAGCAGCTCTTCGCGCTGGCCGGCCAGTTGCTCTGTCATCTGGTTGAAATAGCGCCCCAGCTGCGCGATTTCGTCGTCGCCGGGGTCCTCGCGCACCCGCACCGACAGGTCGCCGGCGCCGACACGCTGAGAGGCGCCGACCAGCCGGCCCACGGGCCGCGACAGGCGTTCGGCGAACCACAGACCCACCCAGATCGCCGCCAGGATCAGGATCACCGCGAAGCCGAGGTAGATCAGCCCGAATTCGAACAGCACCCGGCCGCGCTCGTTTTCCAGCTGGCCGTAAAGCTCGACCGTTTCCTGGGTCTCGTCCAGCAGCGACAGGATCTCACCGTCCACCTCCCGGGTGACGTAAAGGTAATTGTCGGTGAAGTTGTCCAGCGGGATCAGGGCGCGGAACTCGTTGTTTGCCCAGTCCTCGATGATGGCGATGCCCTCGTCGCGCGCCTCGGCCAGATGCGCCTCGGTCGGCTTCTCGAAATAGAACTCGTAGGAGCGTTCACCGCGCACCTCGATCTCGCCCGTCCCGTCCAGCACGAAGACCTCGGACAGGCCCCGATCAATCTGCGGGGCCACGCGCGACAGGGCCTGGCGGATCTCGCCGCGCTCCATGAAGAAGGTCTGCATCCGCTGGGTCTCAAGAAAGGCGGCCAGGACGCGGCCGTCGCGGGCGACCTCCTGGCGGTGCTCTTCCTCATAGGCCTGAGCGGCTTCCAGCGAATTGCCGACCACGTCGCGCACCCGTTCGGAAAACCACCCCTCGAGGCCGATATTGATGGTCAGAACGGAAAAGACCGCAACGGCCACCGTGGGAATAAGCGCCAACAGCCCGAAAACCCCGGTCAGCCGCAGGTGCAGCCGCGAGCCGGCCGATCGCCGGCGGCGCGCGGCGATCATGGTGCTGATCCGGGCCAGCACCAGTGCGGTGACGACAAGGATATAGACCAGGTCCACCAGCAGGATCAGGCGCAACACCTCGGTGCGTCCGGTCTGGTCCAGCGGGCGCAGCGCCGTGATGGTCAGCAGCACAAGCAGCGGGGCCAGCAGCACCAGCACCAGCGTCATGACATTCTGGACCCGGCGCTTGCGCCGCCAGCGGCTAAACGTTGAAAGGTTGATGCCCAGAGGAGCGCGCCGCACGCCAGGTGCCTCGTTCATTGCCGGACCGAGTCGGTCCCTACCGCCTGTTGCTCCGTGGCTCGGCCCGCGCGATTGCGGCAAAGCGGCCACGGTTCTGTTGCGGTTTTACATCAATTTGCGGCGGCGTGTCACGTGGATATCAAGGTCGGTGATCTTTTTTCGCAGCGTATTTCGGTTGATGCCAAGCAGGTCGGCGCAGCGGGCCTGGTTGCCGGCGGTGGCATCCAGCGCGATCTCGATCAGCGGCGCCTCGACCTCGCGCAGGATGCGTTGATAGAGGCCCGGCGGTGGCAACTCTCCGCCGTGCAGGTCGAAGTAGCGGCGCAGGTGCTTGGCCACCGAGGCCGAGAGCTTGTCACTGTCGCCGCCTTTGAGCGGCTCCATCGCGGGCTGGTTGCCCAGAACGATCTCGACCTCGCCGCGGTGGATCTCGTCCTCGGGCGCGGTGGCCACGAGCCGCATCACGACATTTTCCAGCTGGCGGACGTTGCCGGGCCAGCTGTAGGCGCGGCACAGGTCCAGCGCCGCATCGGCCAGTTGCCGCGGCGGCGACCCGTCGCGCTCGGCCCGGGCGAGGAAATGTTCCACCAGCAGCGGGATGTCATCGACCCGGTCGCGCAGGGCGGGCACGGTCATGGTGACGCCGGCCAGCCGGTAATAGAGATCCTCGCGAAAATTGCCGTCCTCCATCTGGTCCAGCAGCCCGCCGCGGGTGGTCGCCATGATCTGTGGCGCGCCATCGCCCAGGGCATCCAGCATCCGCACCACGCGGGCCTGGGTCCCGATGGGCAGGTCGCCGACCTCGTCGAAGACCAGCGTGCCGCCCCTGGCCCGGGAGAGCAGCGCCGAGGGGCCGTCCATGCCTTCCAGATCATTTGCCGAGGCCACCACGAAGGGCAGCGTGCGCCGGTCGGAAAAGTCGTGGATGGTGCGCGCGATCAGGCTCTTGCCGGTGCCGCTTTCGCCGGTGATCAGCACCAACAGCGGCGTGTTCATGACCCGCGCCACCAAGCGGTAGATCGACTGCATCGCAGGCGTGCGCCCGATCAGCGGCAGGTCGGTGTCGGCCCCCTCGGCCGGCGCGTCACGCCGGATCGGCGCGCGGCGCTTGACCTCGAGCGCGCGGGCGGCGCGCTTCATCAGGTCGGGCAGATCGAAGGGTTTGGGCAGATAGTCGTAGGCCTCGGCCTCGGCGGCCTGGATCGCCGTCATGATGGTGTTCTGCGCCGAAATCACGATGACCGGCAGCCCCGGGCGCGCCTCGCCGATCTTCGGCAGCTGCTCCAGGCCGTTGCCGTCGGGCATGACGACGTCCGAGATCACCAGGTCGCCCTTGCCCTCGTCCACCCAGCGCATCAGCGTCACGATCGACGAGGTCGCATGCACCTTGCAGCCCGCCCGGGTCAGGGCCTGGGTCAGAACGGTGCGGATCGTGCGGTCGTCATCGGCGACGAGTACGGTTCCGTCCATTAGTCTTTGTCCTTTTCACTCGCGGCGGTCTCGGGGGGGCACGGTGGGCAGGGCCACGCGAAAGACGGTGCGGCCCGGCACGCTGTCCACGGAAATCAAGCCGCCCATGTCGGCGATCAGCTTGCTGACCAGGGCCAGGCCCAGCCCGGTGCCGTTCTCGCGGCCCGAGACGAAGGGCTCGAAGACCTCGCCGACGATCTCGGGCGGCAGGCCCGGGCCATCGTCGATGATCTCGACCTGCAGCGGCAGCCGCCCCTGGCTGCCGTCGCGGTGGCGCAGACGCAACGCGGGGTCGTAGAAGGTGCGCAGGGTGATCGAGCCGCCCGGCCCGCCAGCCTGCGCGGCGTTCTTGAGAAGATTCAGAAAGACCTGCTGCAACTGGTCGGGGTCGGCGTGGGTGTTCGGCAGCGAGGGATCGTAATCCTCTATCATCAGCATATGCGCGCCAAAGCCCACCGAGGCCGATTGGCGCGCGCGGTCCAGCACGTCATGGATATTGACGGGCCGCAGTTTTGGCGCCTGGATGTTGCCGAACTGTTCGACCTGGTCGAGCAGCTTGACGATGCGCCGGGTCTCTTCGACGATCAGATGGGTCAGCTCCAGGTCCTCGCCCGCCAAGCCCATGGACAACAGCTGCGCCGATCCGGCGATGCCCGCCAACGGGTTCTTGATTTCATGGGCCAGCATCTCGGCCATGCCGATGGCCGAGCGCGCGGCGCGGTAGCTCTGGGCGTTCTGCGCGATGCGGGTGGAAATCTCGCGCGGCGAGATCAGCATGAGCATCTGGTCGTCGGCCCCCGACAACGGGGCAAACTGCACATTGCACTGCAACGGCGGGCGCTCGCCGCTGCCCACGTCCACATCATTGACGAAAAGCGGCGTGCGGTTGTCGCGCGCCCGGGCAAAGGCCTCTTCCAGGGGCGCGTCGATCATGACCTTGTCCCAGACCTGCGCACCGGACAGGGCCCTGGTCGAGAGGTTCAGGAAATTCTCGGCCGCCAGGTTGCTGTCGGCGATGGTCTCGTCAGGCTGCAGCAGCAACGCGGGCACCGGCAGCGAATTCCACAGCTCTGCATCCATGATCATGCGGCTTGCCTTTCCGCCAGGGCGTCCGGCAGCAAGGTCAGCACACGAGTCGGCTCCGTGGCGATCAGCACTGCGCGGCGCAGCTCCGGGTGGGTTGCAGCGGTGTCCATGTACCAGCCCAGGTGCTTGCGGGCGACCCGGGCGCCGAGCGTTGTGCCGTAGAACATGAGCATCGCCTCGTAATGATTTGAAACCATGTCGATAAGGACGCCCCCGGTCGGGATGCGCGGCGCCGGGCGCCCCCAGAGATCGGCGGCAACCTGAGCCAACAGCCAGGGCCGCCCCTGCGCGCCCCGCCCGATCATCACGCCATCACTCCCGGAATGGGTCAGCGCGGCGCGGGCGCTGGCCGCGTCAAGGATGTCGCCATTGGCGATGACGGGTATCGTGACCGCCTCTTTCACCGCGCGGATCGCGGCCCAGTCGGCGCGGCCCTTGTAGAACTGGCAGCGCGTGCGGCCATGAATCACGATGCGCCGGATGCCCGCGCCCTCGGCCCGGCGGGCCAGTTCGGGCGCGTTCATCAGGGCATCGTCCCAGCCCAGACGGGTCTTGAGCGTGACCGGAAGGTCGGTAGCGGCCACCACGGCCTCGATCAGCCCCAGCGCGTGGTCAAGATCCTTCATCAGCGCCGAACCGGAATAGCCCTGTGTCACCTTCTTGGCCGGGCAGCCCATGTTGATGTCGATCATCGCCGCGCCCCGGTCTGTGACCTGCCGCGCGGCCTCGGCCATCCAGTGCGCCTCGCGCCCGGCCAGTTGCACCGCCGTTGCGGCCTCGGTCAGGCCCAGTTCGGCCTTTTCGCGCACGCCCGGTTTCGCCTGGACCATTTCCTGGCTGGCGACCATTTCCGAGACAACCCAGCCCGCCCCGAAGCCCGCCACCAACCGCCGGAACGGCAGGTCGGTGATCCCCGCAAGCGGGGCCAGGGCGACAGGAAAGGGGGCGGCGGGCAAGGACATGCTTTGCAGATAGCAGAGCCCCCCGGGGCCGACAATTGAATCGCGGTCAAAAAATGTGCGGCGGCCGTCATGTGATTAAAACTTATGCATCCAGTCCGGCACGTCCGGGCGAAAGCCCCCTTTTCGGCCCCCGCCCCAGCGGCTAAGCAGCCCCAGAGCAACCGCGAGGGCCCATGCAGACCAGTGCCATCATCGTTGCCGCCGGACGCGGGCTGCGGGCGGGCGGCGAGACACCCAAGCAATGGCGCCGTCTCGCGGGCCGGACGGTGCTGGAGCATACGCTGGCCATCTTCGAGGCCCATCCGCGCGTCGGACAGATCGTCCTGGTGGTCGCCGGCGAGGATCTGCAGCGCGTCGAGGCCCTGCGCCTGTCAGCGCGCGCGGTGATCGCCATCGGCGGGGCGACCCGGTCTCTTTCGGTGCTGGCGGGGCTGGGCCATGCCCGGGGGGCGGCGGTGCTGATCCACGACGCCGCCCGTTGCTGCACACCGCCTGAGGTCATTGACCGGGTGCTCGACGCCCTGACCGAGACCCCCGGCGCCGCGCCCGCCCTGCCCGTCACCGATGCGCTCTGGACCGGCACCGGGGGCCTGGTCAGCGGTGTCACCGACCGCGACGGCCTGTTTCGCGCGCAGACGCCGCAGGGCTTTCACCTCGAGGCGATCCGCGCGGCCCATGCGGGCGCGGACGGCACGGCCACAGATGACGTCGCCGTCGCCCGCGCCGCCGGGCTTGACGTGGCAATCGTCGCGGGCGACGAGCGCAACATCAAGATCACGCAGCCCGGCGATTTCGCCCGGGCGGCCGAGCACCTGGGGGGCGCCATGGACATCCGCACCGGCAACGGCTTCGACGTGCACCGCTTCGGGCCGGGCGATCACGTCATGCTCTGCGGGGTGCAAGTGCCCTTCGACCGGGGCCTTCAGGGCCATTCAGATGCGGATGTGGGGATGCACACGGTGACCGACGCCATCTATGGCGCGCTGGCCGAGGGCGACATTGGCACGCATTTCCCGCCCAGCGATCCCCGCTGGAAGGGTGCGGCGAGCGAGACCTTCCTGACACAGGCCTGCGCGCTGGCCCGGCGGCGCGGCTACGAGATCACCCATGTGGATTGCACCCTGATCTGCGAGGCGCCCAAGGTCGGCCCCCACGCAGGCGCGATGCGCACCGAAATGGCCCAGATCATGGGGCTGGAGGAGACCCGCGTGAGCATCAAGGCAACCACATCGGAACGGCTTGGGTTCACCGGGCGCGGCGAGGGCATCGCCGCCATGGCGACGGCCACGCTGGTGATGCCATGACCCGCACGGCACATCTGATCGCGACGGTCCTTTACGTGGGTCATCTGCGCCCCGCGCCGGGCACCTGGGGGTCGCTGGCCGCGCTGCCGCTGGCCTGGGGGCTCTGGCAGCTGGGGGGCATGTGGCTGTTTGTGCTGATGATTCCGGCGGCCTTTGCCGCCGGGCTCTGGGCCACGCGGGTCTACACGGCGCGGGGCCCGGATCACGACCCCTCGGAAGTGGTCATCGACGAGGTCGTCGGCCAGTGGATCGCCCTGGCCCCGGTCATGGTGGGCGCGCAGGCCGCCGGGCAACCGGTCCTGGCGCTTTACCCCGGCTGGATCGCGGCCTTCCTGCTGTTCCGGCTGTTCGACATCTGGAAGCCGATCATGGCGGGCCGGGCCGACCGGCGCGGCGACGCCATGGGCGTGATGCTGGACGATGTCTGGGCCGGCCTCTTCGCTGCAGTCATCACCCTCGGGCTGGCGGGGCTGTCGCACGTGGTGATCGCCCCATGAGGGCCGCCGCCCTGATCGAGACCGCCCGCGCCAATGGCCACACGATCGCCTGCGCCGAAAGCTGCACCGGCGGTCTGCTGGGGGCCGAGATCACGGCGGTACCGGGGTCGTCGGATGTCTTCGACCGGGGCTTTGTCACCTATTCCAACGCGGCTAAGGCCGAGATGCTGGGCGTCGATCCGGCGACCATCGCCGCCCACGGCGCTGTCTCCGAGGAAGTTGCGGCGCAGATGGCCCAGGGCGCGCTGGACCGCGCAACCGCGACACTGGCGGTGTCGATCACCGGGGTCGCGGGCCCCGGCGGGTCCGATCACAAGCCCGAGGGGCGGGTCTGTTTCGGGCTGGCCGGCCCCGCAGGCACCCGGACGGAAACCCTGGACTTCGGAGCCATCGGGCGGGCGCAGGTGCGCGCGGCCTCGGTGGACCATGCGCTGGCGCTGCTGATGCGTGCCGCTCAGCCGTAAAGCGCCTTGGCCCGGGCCTCGAAGGCGCGCACGATGCGCTGCATCGCCTCGTTGAAGAACATCCCCGCCGCGCCCTGCAACATCCTGTTTCGGAATTCGAAATCCACGCGAAAGGCCACCTCGCAGCCGCCCTCGGCCTCGCGGAATTCCCAGGTGCTCTCGAGATAGCGGAAGGGGCCGTCGATGTATTCGGTGTCGATCTGGCGCGCCCTGGGCCAGAGCGTCACGCGGCTGCCAAAGCGTTCGCGGAACACCTTGAACGAGACCACGAGGTCGGCCAGCATCACCTTGTGATCGCCGTGATCGTCCACCCGGCGCACCCGGGCGGCGGCCGTCCAGGGCAGGAACTCGGGATAGCGTTCCACGCCGGCGACGAGGTCATACATCTGTTGCGCACTGTAAGGCAGGTGCCGGGTCTCGGAATGGGCGGGCATCCGTGGTCCTTTGTCTGCGTGACTCTTGCGCGTGATGTCGTAGAGTGCGCGGCGGAAATCAAGCACAACGAAGGACAGCGGGCCAGATGACGCAACAGGACTATGCCATCGACGAGATGATCTCGGCAAAGACCATCGCCGCCCGGATCGAGGGCCTGGCGCGCGAGATCCGCGCGGAATTCGACGGCAGCGAGCGGCTGGTCGTGGTTGGGCTACTGCGGGGCTCTTTCGTCTTCATCGCCGATCTCGTGCGCGAGCTGGACATGAACGTCGAGGTCGACTTCCTCGAAGCCTCCTCTTACGGCAATTCCATGCAGAGCAGCCGCGAGGTGCGAATCCTCAAGGACCTGCGCGGCGGGATCGAAGGATGCGATGTGCTGGTGGTCGAGGATATCGTGGACACCGGCTATACCATGAAGCACGTGCTGGGTCTGCTGGGCGCGCGCGGGCCGCGCAAGCTGCGCTCCATCGCGCTGCTGGACAAGCCGACCCGGCGCGAGGTCGAGGTCAAGGCCGACTGGACCGGCTTCGAGATCCCGGACGAGTTCGTGGTGGGGTATGGCATCGACTACGCGCAGCGCAACCGCAACCTGCCCTATATCGGCAAGGTGCGGATGCTGTAGTGCCGCATCGGGCAGCGCGCAGGGGCCTTGCCGCGGGCGTTGCGCCGCTCGCCCCCGGCGCTGGCGTGACTGAAACGTGACCGCCTGTGCAAAATTTGAGACTCGATTCGAGATCGTTCACAGGTATCGTGAGGCCTACCGAAACTGATTCAATCAGGAGTTACCCCGTGAAACGCCTTGTCACCGCCTTTTCCGTTCTGACCCTCACCGGCCTTGGCACAACTGCCATCGCCGACTCCCACGTCGACCCGGCCATTGCTGGGGCCATGAAGGCCCGCCAGGCCCATATGCAGCTTTATGCGCACAACATCGGCCTTCTTGGCAACATGGCCCGCGATCAGATCGACTATGACGCCGAGGCGGCCAGCGCAGCAGCCTCGAACATCGCCGCGCTATCGCAGCTGGACCAGTCCAGATACTGGCCCGAAGGGTCGGACAATTCGGTAGACGGCTCCAAGGCCCTGCCCGCCCTTTGGGACAACCTCGACGACGTGATGTCCAAGTCCGAGGATCTGGTCATGGCCGCGGCCGCGATGGAAGAGGCCGCCGGTCAGGGGCTCGGGGCGCTCAAGGGCGCCATGGGCGGGCTCGGCGAGGCCTGCGGCGCCTGCCACGAGGACTACCGCGAAAGCGACGACTGACCCTTGGTCGCCCGTTTAGCGAGCTGGGCGGCGGCACTGGCCGTTGCCGGGGGCGCGGTCGGTTGGTGGCTGACCGC
>NZ_JBKOTX010000010.1:0-67149 GCF_047086965.1 Roseovarius halophilus (ex Wu et al. 2025)
CCCCCCGCCCCCCCCCCCCCCCCGGGCCGGGGGCGCTGCCCCCGGACCCCCGGGGTATTTCAACGAAGAGAAGACCGGGACGCCCGGCGGCGGTGTCAGTAGCCCTGTTCGCGGTCCACGAGATGCAGCAGCGGTTCGCCTGATTCGCCGCGGCGGATGTTCTCGGCGATGACGCGCGCGGCCGTGGCCGGGCGGGTGTCCGAGGCGATATGCGGTGTCACGGTGACCTGCGGGTGCGCCCAGAACGGGTGGGCGGTGGGCAGCGGCTCCTCGCGGAAGACGTCCAGCGTGGCATGGGTGAGGTGCCCCGACCCGAGCGCGGCGAGCAACGCGTCGTCGTCGATCAGCGGCCCGCGGCCGGGATTGATGAGCACGGCGCCGCGCGGCATCCGTTTCAGAGCCGCCGCGTCGATGATCGTCTCGGTGTCGTGGGTGAGCGGCAGCAGCAGCACGAGGATCTCGGCCCGGGCAAGCACGTCGCGCAGCCCGTCCTCGCCGGCGAGACAGGTCAGGCCGGGCACGTCTTTCCGGGTCCGGCTCCAGCCCGTGACGGGAAACCCGAGCCGCGCCAGCGCCTCGCCGCAGGCGCGGCCGAGCGCGCCGAGCCCGAGAATGCCCACCGGCCTGTCGGGGGCCAGCGGCGGCGGGTCATGCCGCCAGACCCCGTCCTGGTGGCAGACATGCAGATCGGTGTTCAGGTGATGGCGCAGCACGTGGCCCGTCACCCATTCCACCATGCCGCGCGTCAGCCCGTCATCGACCATCCGCGCCAGCGGCTGGGTCAGCGTTTCGTTGCTCACGATGTTCTCGACCCCGGCCCAGAGGTTCAGCACGGCCTTCGTGCGGGTATAGGGCGTGAAATCCTGCAGCTCGCTGCCGGGGGAGTAGATGATGTAATCGACCGATCCGGGCGGCAGGCCGCGCGACAGGTTGGCGGCGACCCCGGCCTCGGCGAGGGCTTGCTCGAGCACGGTCCGGTAGGTTTCCCACTGGTCGTCGCCGGCGGCAAAAAGAACATTGACGGTCATGGATCACCTCGGTTTGTGGATATGCGCGCTCTGGACAAGGCCGAAGCCCAGCATCAGCACCAGCATCGCCGAGCCGCCGTAGCTGACCAGCGGGAGCGGCACGCCCACGACGGGCGCCAGCCCCATCACCATCGACATGTTCACGGCGAAGAACAGGAAGAAGGCGATTGCCACCCCGTAGGTCAGCAGCGCGGCGTAGCGGTCACGGTTCGTCAGGGCCGACGCGATGCAGAACACGACGATGAGCGCGTAGAGCCCGAGCAGCGAGACGGCGCCGACGAAGCCGAATTCCTCGGCCAGCGTGGTGAAGATGAAATCGGTGTGCTTTTCCGGAAGAAAATTCAGTCGGCTCTGCGTGCCCTGCATGAACCCGCGTCCCGTCCAGCCGCCCGAGCCGAGGGCGATCTTGGACTGCGTGATGTGGTAGCCCGCCCCCAGCGGGTCGCTGGCGGGGTCAAGGAAGGTGTCGATGCGCCGGTACTGGTAATCGGCCAACAATTGCCAATCTGTGCCGCGGCTCTGGAAAACCGCGGCCACGAGACCGATCCCGGCCGCGATCACGGCGGCGAAATAGGCCCAGTGCACCCCGGCCACGAACATCAGCAACCCGCCGCCCGCGATCAGCAGGATCGAGGTGCCCAGGTCGGGCTGTCGCAGCACCAGCGCGACGGGCAGCAGGATCAGCGCGACCGGCGCCAGAACCCAGAGCGGGCGCGACACGCGCGCCATCGGCAGCCAGTCGTAATAGGCCGCGAGGACCATCACCAGCGTTACCTTCATGAGTTCCGAGGGTTGCAGCCGCATCACGCCGAGGTCGATCCAGCGTTGTGCGCCCTTGCCCTCTATCCCGACGAATTCCACCGCGAGCAGCAGCAGGATCGTCGCGCCGTAGGCGACCACGGACATGTTGCGCCAGAACCAGATCGGCACCATCGCCACGAAGATCATCCCGGCGAAACCCATGGCGAACCGCTTCATCTGGGGGGCGGCCCATGGCTGGAACGAGCCCCCGGCGACGGAGTAAAGCATGAGGAACCCGACGGCCGCGGTGGCCGCCAGCAGAAGTGCCAGCGGCCAGTTCAGGAAAAGCAGCTTGCGCAGCCCCGTGGGCGTGGTCTTGACCGAGTATTCCAGATAGCTCATGCGCGATCGCTGCCTCCGGCCGCGCCCGGCGGGCGGCGTTCGCGCAGGCGGTCCTGTTGGCTGCGGATGCGGCCGCGATCCTTGGCGGGGTAGGCCGACAACGGGGGCGTTTCGCCATAGAGCGCCTGAAGGGTGACGTCGCGCGCGATCGGCGCCGCGACAGTCGAGCCGCCGCCGCCATGCTCGACCACCACCGCCACGGCCACCTTCGGCGCCTCGAACGGCGCGAAGTTGACGAAGAGCGCGTGATCGCGCTGGCGCCACGGCAGGTCCTCGTTGCGGCGCACCCCGGTGGTGCGTTCGCCCGCGCTGATGTTGCGCACCTGGCTGGTGCCGGTCTTGCCGGCCATCCGGAAGGCATCCTCGATGATGCGGCTGCCATAGGCGGTGCCGCGCCGGTTGTTCGATACCGCGTACATCGCCTTGCGCACGCGGCGCAGCATGTTCTCGTTGAGCCCAAGCTCCTCGCCGCGGCCGGTGGGCTGTTCGACGCCGTCGATCGACTTGATGAGCCGCGGGCGCACCTCGCGGCCGGTGGCCAGACGGGCCGACATCACCGCCAGTTGCAGCGGCGATGCCAGCACGAATCCTTGCCCGATGGCCGCATTGACGCTGTCGCCGATCACCCAGTTGGTATCGCGCACCCGGCGTTTCCAGTCCTTCGTGGGCGCGAGGCCCGCGGCGACGCTGGTCATCGGCAGGTCATGCGCGACCCCCAGCCCCAGCCGGCGGGCCATCGCGCTCATCTCGGCGATCCCGGCGCGTTGCGCCATCTCGTAGTAGTAGACGTCGCAACTGTCGCGCAGCGACTGGTGCAGGTTCACGTTCCCGTGGCCGCCGCCCTTCCAGCAGTGGAAACGGCGGCCGCTCACCTCGGCGAAGCCCGGGCAGTAGACGGTCTCCTCGGGGTCGACATGCCCGCCTTCCAGCGCGGCCAACGCCGTCACCATCTTGAAGGTCGAGCCCGGCGGGTAGACGCCCTGCACGGCCTTGTTGGGCAGCGGCCGGTACTTGTTGTCAAGCAGCGCGTTGTAATCGGATACCGAGATGCCCCGCACGAACAGGTTGGGGTCGAATCCCGGGGCCGAGGCGCAGGCCAGCAGATCGCCGCTTTCGCAGTCGATCACGACGGCGGCCGCGCTCTCGCCTTCCAGGCGCGCGCTGACATAGGATTGCAAGGCGTTGTCGAGGGTGATCTGCATGTCGGCGCCGGCATGGCCCTCGTTGCGGTCCAGCTCGCGCATCACCCGGCCCACGGCATTGACCTCCACGCGCTTGGTGCCGGCCCTGCCGCGCAGCAGGTCCTCGCGCCGCGCCTCCAGCCCGATCTTGCCCACCTGGAACCGCGGGATGCGCAAGAGCTGCTCGGGCGCGTCGATCCGTTCGAGGTCCCGGTCACTCACCGGGCCGACATAGCCCACGACATGCGCGTAATCGGCGCCTTGAGGATAGCGCCGCGACAGCCCCACCTCGGGGGCGACGCCGGGCAGGGCGGGGGCATTGACGGCCACGCGGCTGATCTCGGTCCAGCTCACCCGATCGGCGACCGTCACGGGGGTGTCGCCGCGCAGCTCGCGCAGGTCGCGGCGCGCGCGCTCCAGCTCGTCGGGGTCAAGCTCCACCAACCGGGCCAGCCGCGCGATGATGGCGTCGACGTCGCCGGCCTCCTCGCGGACCATGGTGATGCGGTAACTGGGCACGTTGTCGGCCACCACGGCGCCGTCGCGGTCGAAGATCCGGCCGCGCTTGGGCGCGATGAGACGGATATTGACCCGGTTCTCGTCGGCCAGCAGGCGGAACTGGTCGGCCTGTTCGACCTGCATGTAGCGCATCCTCAGCGCCAGCAGCCCCACGAAGCCCGCCTGCACGCCGCCCAGCAACAGGCCGCGCCGGGTGATCCGGCGCTGGCTTTCGAGGTTTTCGCGGCCGGGGCGTCTCATACGCGTGTCCCCGTGGTGTCGATATCGCCGGGGGCCAGCTTGCGCACCCCGAACAGCAACTGCGACATCAGCACGACCAGCGGATAGACGGCCAGCGTCGCGACAAGCTGCATCAGGCTCAGCCCGAGCGGCGCCTGGTCCACCATCAGCACGGCAAGGATGATGCGGTAGCCAAGCGTCATCGCGATCAGGGTGGTGGTCACGCTCAGCCATTCCACAGGGAACGCCCGGTCGCGCAGCGCCGGGGCGCGTCCGCGCAGGGTTTCGCTGGCCAGCAACACGATGGCGGCCCACAGCCCCGGCGGCCGCTGGAACATCAGGTCACCCAGCAGGAAGACGGCGGCAATCGCCAGCGGGGGCACGAAATCGGGGCGCCGCAGCAGCCATGCAAAGGTCACGGCAAGCATCAGGTCCGGCCCCGCCCAGCCCCGCGGCAGCGTGTCGAGGGGCAGCAGGTGCAGGAACATCAGCAGCAGCGCCAGCGCAAGGTAGACGCCGCGCATCGGCCAGTGATGCCGGGCAAGCCGATCAGCCATCGCCCTGATCCGTCCGCGGTTCGCGCGGGCCGCTGCCCGGCAGCCCGGCCGGCGCAAGCAACTGCCCGGGGTCGCTGATCCGTTCTGTGGGGTGGTCGCGCAGCACGCGCAGGAATTCCAGCCGGTCGTAATCGGCGGCCAGCCGCACGCGCATCCGCCCGCCGGGGTCCTCGGTCACCTGTCCCACCAGCAGGCCGGCGGGCAGAACCCCGCCATCGCCCGACGTCATCACGCGGTCGCCGGGCCGCACGCGGTCGGGGTTCTCGATGAAGTCCAGCGCCGGCGCGGCGCTGTTGTCGCCGATGACCAGCGCCGGCTGGTCCGAGGGCTGCACGGTCACCGGCACGCGGCTCGACGTGTCGGTCAGCAGGATCACCCGCGCCGTGTTGTCCCCCACGCCCGAGATCCGGCCTACCAGCCCCAGACCGTCCATCGCGGCCCAGCCGTCGACGATCCCGTCGCGCGAGCCGACATTGACCAGCACGGATTGCCGGAAGGGCGAGCCGCTGTCGGCCAGCACCACCCCGGTGATGAAGGTCAGGCGCGGGTCCAGCTGCACGTTGTTCAGGTCCAGCAGCCGGGCGTTTTCCTGCTCCAGTTGCAGCGCCGCTTCCTTCCACGCCTTCATCTGTTGCAGCTCGCGACGCAGTTCCCGGTTCTGCTGGTAGATCTTCTGGTAGCTCTGGAAATCGCGCAGGATGTTCACCACGCCCGTCACCGGCGCCATCGCCCAGTCGAAACTGGGAACGACCTGGTCCACCACCTGCGCGCGGAACCTCTCCACGCGCGGGCTGTCGATCCGCCACAGCACGAAGATCCCCACCAGGCACAGCAGCAGCAAGCCCACCAGCATACGCTTGAGCGGGCCTGAATAATCGTCGCCTTTTCCGCGTTCGTGTGGTGCCACCGCGACCCCCTGATCAGGAAAAGGTGGGCGTGTCAGCTGTCATAGTCAATCGCATGGCGCAGCTGTTTCTCGAACTCCAGCGCCTTGCCGGTGCCGAGCGCCACGCAGTTCAGGCTGTCATCGGCGATCGAGACGGCCAGCCCTGTCTGTTCGCGCAGGGCGAGGTCCAGATCGCCCAGCAGCGCGCCGCCCCCCGTCAGCATGACGCCCCGGTCCACGATGTCGGCCGCAAGGTCGGGCGGCGTGGCTTCCAGCGCCGTCATCACCGCCTCGCAGATCTGTTGCACCGGCTCGGCCAGCGCCTCGGCGACCTGGGCCTGGCTGATCTCGGTTTCCTTTGGAACGCCGTTCAACAGGTCGCGCCCGCGGATCTGCATCGAGCTTCCGCGCCCGTCATCGGGCATCCGGGCCGTCCCGATCGAGGTCTTGATCCGCTCGGCGGTGGATTCGCCGACCAGCAGGTTCTGCTGACGGCGCAGGTAGCTGATGATCGCCTCGTCCATGCGGTCGCCGCCCACGCGGACGGACCGGGCATAGACGATGTCGCCAAGGCTAAGCACCGCCACCTCGGTCGTGCCGCCGCCGATATCCACCACCATGCTGCCCGTCGGATCGGTGATCGGCATCCCCGCACCGATGGCGGCCGCGATGGGTTCCGCGATCAGCCCGGCGCGGCGCGCGCCCGCGCTCAGCACCGATTGGCGGATGGCGCGCTTTTCAACCGGGGTGGCGCCGTGCGGCACGCAGACGATGACCTTGGGCTTGGAAAACGTCGAGCGTTTGTGAACCTTGCGGATGAAATGCTTGATCATCGACTCGGCCGTGTCGAAGTCGGCGATCACGCCCTCGCGCATGGGCCGTATCGCCTCGATGCTGCCGGGCGTGCGGCCCAGCATCAGCTTGGCGTCCTCGCCCACGGCCAGCACCCTCTTCTGCCCGTCCTTGACGTGGTAGGCCACCACCGACGGCTCCGACAGGATCACCCCGCGCCCCTTGACATAGACCAGCGTGTTCGCCGTCCCGAGGTCGATGGCCATGTCCGAGGAAAAAAGGCCGGGGATGTTGTTGAATATCGACATATGCGTTGGCGTCCCGTCGTGATGCGTGGTCCCGGCCCGCGACTCGGCAGCCCGGAACGTTGCCGTTATAGTGGCCCGCCGGAGCGGGTGAAAGGGCCAGTTTCATGCCCTTGGCACCATCCCGCCGGCACGAAGGGGGCCGCGACGCGGCCCGGGATCAGCGCGTCGGTTCCGGCGTCTCGCCCCGGTAGTCGTAGAAACCGCGCCCCGCCTTGCGGCCCAGCCACCCCGCCTCGACATATTTCGTCAGCAGCGGGCAGGGGCGGTACTTGGTATCGGCAAGCCCGTCATGCAGCACGTTCATGATCGCCAGACAGGTATCCAGACCGATGAAATCGGCCAGTTCCAGCGGCCCCATCGGATGGTTCGCCCCCAGTTTCATCGACTGGTCGATGGACTTCACGTTCCCGACGCCCTCGTAAAGCGTGTAGACCGCCTCGTTGATCATTGGCATCAGGATCCGGTTGACGATGAAGGCGGGGAAATCCTCGGCGCTGGCGGCGGTCTTGCCCAGTTTCTCGACCACGGCGAGGCAGGCGTCGTAGGTATCGCGCTCGGTGGCGATCCCGCGGATCAGCTCCACGAGGCTCATGACCGGCACGGGGTTCATGAAATGGAAGCCCATGAACATTTCCGGCCGGTCGGTGCGGCTGGCCAGCCGGGTGATCGAGATCGACGAGGTGTTCGAGGTCAGGATCGTGTGCGGCTGAAGATGCGGCACGAGCTCCTCGAAAATGGCCTGCTTGACGCTTTCGCGTTCGGTGGCCGATTCGATCACGAGGTCGGTCGCCCCGAGATCCGACAGGCTGAGCGTCGGGGTGATGCGTGCCAGCGCGGCCGTCATGTCGGCCTCGGCCATCTTGCCGCGGCTGACCTGCCGTTCCATGTTGCGGCGGATGGTGGCGATGCCGTTGTCGAGCGCCTCCTGCCCGATATCGTTGAGCCAAACGTCGTATCCCGCCGCTGCCAGCACATGGGCGATGCCGTTGCCCATCTGGCCCGCGCCGACGACACCGATTTTCGCGATCTCCATAGGCCCGCCCCTTTTTCTTGGTCGCCGCCACCATAGGCGCGGGCGGCCGGGCGCTGCAAGGCCCGGCACTGCCTAAAAGTCGAGACGAATTCGACCATTAGCGATTTCTCAACCCGCGGGCGCGAATCCTGCCAGCGGGTGAGAAAACGACTGGTGGGTGACATGGCCTATGAACGGATGGGCGCCGCGGCGCTCGATTATCAGCCGTGCCGGTATCCCGGCTCTAAACTCCTGTTTCGCGGCCCGCGCCGCCGGCTCGACGGGGCCTACGCGGCCTGCCTTGGCGGAACGGAAACCTACGGCAAGTTCATCGCCGATCCGTGGCCCGCCCTGCTGGAACGCGACACGGGTCTGACCTGCGTCAATTTCGGCTGGCCCAATGCCGGGGTGGACGTGTTCCTCAACGACACGGGCGTGCTGCGCGCCGCCACGGGCGCACGGCTGGTGATCCTGCAGGTGCCCGGGGCACAGAACTTGTCGAACCGGTTCTACAAGGTGCATCCGCGCCGCAACGACCGCTTCCTGCGGGCCCGGGGGCCGCTGCGCGCCGCCTATCCGGAGGTCGATTTCACGGAATTCCACTTCACGCGGCACCTGCTGGGGCGTCTTCAGGCGCGGTCGGCCAACCGCTTCGCCCCCGTCCTTGCCGAGTTGCAGGAGCTCTGGTGCGCGCGGATGCGGCTGCTGCTGCGCAGGCTGGACGTGCCGGTGGTGCTGCTGTGGTTGTCGGGGCGCGCGCCCGGCCACGGGAGCGACAGCCCGGGGCTGTCGCATGACCCGGCCTTCGTGACGCGCGAGATGCTGGCCGATGTTCGCCGGTTCTCGGCGGGCTGTGTCGAGGTGCTTGCGACCCGCCCCCCGGCCCAAGGCGCGTCCCGGGTCACCGGGCTCGACAACATCGCGGCGCTGCAACTGCCGGATGCAGCCGCGCATCGCCGGGCGGCCGCCGCGTTGGTGCCCGTGGTGACCGGGCTTTCACACCAATGAAAAGGCCCGCCGGATGCCGGCGGGCCCTGCAAGCATCAGGTCGCGCGCCCCGTCAGGCCGCCGCGCCGGCCTGTCAGTCCAGCTTGTCCGTGATTTCCGGCACCGCCTGGAAAAGGTCCGCCACGAGGCCGTAATCGGCCACCTGGAAGATCGGCGCCTCCTCGTCCTTGTTGATGGCCACGATGACCTTGGAGTCCTTCATGCCCGCAAGGTGCTGGATGGCGCCCGATATGCCCACGGCGACGTAAAGCTCCGGGGCGACGACCTTGCCGGTCTGTCCGACCTGCCAATCGTTCGGGGCGAAACCCGAATCGACGGCGGCACGCGACGCGCCCACGGCGGCGCCCAGCTTGTCGGCCAGTGTCTCGATCAGCGCGAAATCCTCCTGGCTGCCCACGCCGCGGCCGCCCGAGACGACGACACCGGCGCTGGTCAGGTCGGGCCGGTCGCTTTCGGCGACCTTGTCCTCGACCCATTCGGACAGGCCCGGCGCGTCGGCGGCCGACACCGTTTCGACCGGTGCCGCGGCTTGCTCGCCGGCAGCGTCGAAATTGGCCGTCCGAATCGACACGACCTTCTTGCCGTCCGAGCTCTTGACCGTCTGCAGGGCGTTGCCGGCATAGATCGGACGCTCGAACGTGTCGGCGTCGATGACGCCCGAGACATCCGAGATCACCATCACGTCCAGCAGCGCGGCCACGCGCGGCAGCACGTTCTTGGCATCCGTCGTGGCGGGCGCGACGATGTGGTCATAGTCGTCGGCCAGGCTGACGATCAGTGCCGCGGTGGGTTCGGCCAGACGGTGACCCAACGACTCGTCCTCGGCCACGAGCACCTTTGCCACGCCATCGATCTTGGCGGCGGCGTCGCCCGCGGCGGCGGCCTGCGCCCCGGCGCACAGCGCTGTCACGTCGCCAAGGCCTTTAGCGGCGGCCACGGCCTTGGCGGTGGCGTCCAGCGCCAGTTCCCCGTCGGTGACTTCTGCGAGTAGAAGAACAGCCATTACACAGCCCCCGCTTCCTTGAGTTTTCCAACCAGCTCCTCGACCGAGCCGACCATCTCACCGGCCTTGCGTGCCGGTGGCTCGCCCGTCTTGACCACTTCGAGGCGCGGGGAGACGTCGACGCCGTAATCGTCGGCTGTCTTTTCCTCCAGCGGCTTCTTCTTGGCCTTCATGATGTTGGGCAGCGAGGCATAGCGCGGCTCGTTCAGGCGCAGGTCCACGGTGACAATGGTCGGCATCGCCACCTTGATGGTCTGCAGACCGCCATCGACCTCGCGGGTGACAACGGCGTGATCGCCGTCGATGTCCAGCCCCGACGCGAAGGTGCCCTGGCTCCAACCCATGAGCGCCGACAGCATCTGGCCGGTGGCGTTCATGTCGTTGTCGATCGCCTGTTTGCCGGCGATCACCAGGCCCGGCTGCTCGGCGTCGATGACGCCTTTCAGGATCTTGGCGACGGCCAGCGGCTCTATGTCGGTGTGAACGTCATCGGCGGCCACGACGAGGATGGCGCGGTCCGCGCCCATGGCCAGCGCCGTGCGCAGGGTTTCCTGCGCCTGCTTGACGCCGATCGACACGGCAACCACTTCGTCGGCCTTGCCGGCCTCCTTGAGCCGAATCGCCTCTTCCACGGCGATCTCGTCGAAGGGGTTCATCGACATCTTCACGTTGGCGAGATCGACACCCGATCCGTCCGATTTGACACGGACCTTCACGTTGTAGTCGATCACGCGTTTGACAGGCACAAGCACCTTCATTTGCATGGTCTCCCTAGATTTCCGCGCGAGCCGCGGTCGGCCCCGCAAAGCGTTCTCTGGCGTGTTGATATAGGTTTGTTATCGCGGGAAACAGGGCAAAATCGTCACGTTTGCGTCCGGCGACGTCGCGTTTGCGGTCCGTTTCGAAATTTCCTGCGGGTTCGGGACGGCCGGCGCGGTGATTTGCCGTCTCCCCCGGCGGGCATCATGATGTACCCTGCCGACGCGAACCATTGTGCGGGGGAGGTGATGCGCAAACCCGTCGCGAAAGCCATGGTCATCACCGCCTGCCCGCAGGCGGCGTCGGCGCACGCATCCGAACAGGGCTTCGTGCTGCTGCTGCCGACGGACATGTACATCGCCGCTGGCGTGGCCACCGTCGCGCTGACGGTGGTGCTGCTGGCTTTCATGCCCGCGACGGCGGCCGGACGTCTTTTCCGCCCTTTGCGCCTGCTGCGCGTGCCCCGGCCGCGCCTGCGCCACGTCGCGAGTTGCCTGTCATGGCTGGTTCTGGCCGCGCTGGTCTGGCTGGGGCTGGCCGGCCCGCGCGACCCGCTGGCCAATCTCCTGCCACTGACGATCTGGACGGTGTGGTGGGTGGTGCTGGTGGCGCTGCAGGGGGTTCTCGGCAACCACTGGCGCTGGACGAACCCGTGGACGGGGCCGGCCGCGCTGCTGGCGCGTGTCACCCGAGCGCGCGCGCGGCTGCGTTATCCCGGCTGGCTGGGCCACGGGCCGGCGCTGTTGTCCTTCCTCGCCTTCGCCGCGCTGCTGCTGGCCGATCCGGCGCCGACCGATCCGGGGCGGCTCGCGCTGTTCGTCGCGGGCTATTGGACGTTCGCGTTCGTCGGGCTGCTGGCGTTCGGCCCGCGCTGGATGGTGCGCGGCGAGGGCCTCACCGTGTTGATGCGCGCCTATGGGCGCATGGCGCTCCTTGGTCGCTCGCGCGGCCGTCTCGCGGTCGGCGCGCCGGGCTGGCAGATGCTCGCCGGGCCCAGGGCCGGTCTCGGGCTGGCGCTGTTCATCCTCGTCCTGCTGGGCACGGGCAGTTTCGATGGCCTGAACGAAACCTTCTGGTGGATCGGCGTGCTGGGGCTCAACCCCCTGGAGTTTCCCGGCCGCTCGGCCGTTGTCACCCAGAACCTGACCGGGCTGGTCGTGGCCAACAGCGCGCTGATCGCGGTTTTCGCCGGCTGTCTCTGGCTGGGGGACCGGCTGGCGGGAACGGGCGAGGGGCTGCTGACGTCGTTCCGCCGGTTCGCCCCGTCGGTCCTGCCAATCGCGCTGGGCTACCACGTTGCGCATTACATCACCGTGTTCCTCGTGAACGGGCAGTACGTGGTCAAGGCGCTGAACGATCCGCTGGCGCGCGGGTCCGACCTGTTGGGGCTGGGACATGTCCACGTGACGACCGGGTTTTTCAATACGCCCGATACCGTCAGGCTGATCTGGCTGACGCAGGCGGGCGCCGTGGTGGCCGGGCACGTGGTCGCGATCCTGCTGGCCCATGCCCTCGCGCTGAGGGCGCATGGCAGCCATCGCCGGGCGCTTGTGGGGCAGGCGCCTGTCGCCGCCTTCATGGTGGCCTACACCTTTTTCGGGCTCTGGCTTCTCGCCTCGCCCCGGGGACTCTAGGCGCAAACCGCTGGACAATCGGCCTACCGCTGCGCAGAGTCCCCGCCCAAACGCCGCCGGTCCACTCCGGGCCGGCCCCGACCGGACACGAAGGAGACCTCGCGATGACACAACAATCCAAGGGCCCCACCCGCCGCGGTGCGCTCGGAGCACTGGCCGGTGGCGCCGTCGGCGCGGCGGCGCTGCCGCTCTGGGCGCGCTACGCGCAGGCCCAGACGGCCGAGCCCATCCGACTCGGCTTTCAGGTGCACCGCACCGGCATCGGTGCGGCCTATGGCCGCTGGTATGACCGGACAACGCGGGCAGCCGCGAAGCTCATCAACGATGCGGGCGGCATCGATGGCCGCCCCGTCGAGATCGTGGCCGAGGATGACGGCACCGATCCCAAGCGCGGCGCCGAGGTGGTCGAGAAATTCGCCACCCAGCATCGCTGCGACGTCGCCTTCGGCCCGCTTTTCTCGCACGTGGTCACGGGATCGGCACCGCGCGCGGGTGAGCTCAAGCTGCCCTACTTCGTGGTCTCCGAGGGCACGCATGTCTCCTCGGGCATGCTCAACCGCTACACCCTGCAGCCGGGGATCACCGACGTGAAGAGCCAGGTCATCTCGATGGCGCCCTACATAACCGAAAATCTGGGCAAGAAGGTCACGATGATCTTTCCCGATTACGGGTTCGGCTACGATCACCGCGACAATCTCGCCCCGGCCATCGAGGCGCAGGGCGGCGAGATCCTCGAGAAGATCGCGATCCCGCCGTCCGAGACGTCCTTCACCCGGTACTTCCCGCGCATCCCGCGCGAGACCGAGGTGCTTTATCACGTCATGGTCGGGCCCGCCGTGCTGACCTTCGTCAAGGAGCTGGGCGAATTCTTCGGCGGCCGCGGCCCCGAGCTTTTCGGTTTCATCGACAGCCTCGAGGCGGTGGCGATGGACAGCCCCGGCCTCGAATTCCTTGACGGCAGCCATTTCTGGGAGGGCATGCCACGCCACGCGCAGCCCGACCAGTCCGAGTTCGACCGGTTCTACCGCGAAAAGGTGGGCGTCGACGACTGGGGCGCGTCGGTCAGCGACCCGACGGACATCTCGACCTACGGCCACATGTTCGGTTGCTGGGAAACGCTGTACGTCATCAAGGCCGCGATGGAGGCGTCTGGCTACCGCGGCCCGGAGGACCGCCCCGCGCTGATCGAGGCGACCGAGGCGATGACCGAAATGCCCCACGGCCGCGACCATCCGCAGGGGCCGAAGATCTTCAACGGCAGGACGCACCAGGTCTTCGGGCAGCAGCATGTCTCGCGCGTTGACGGCAGGCGCCTTGTCAAGGTGCATACGACCTCGATCGAGGACACGCTCTACCCCGACGAGGTGGATTACACCAAGCGGCCGTTCTGAACAGGGCAGCGCGCGCGGCCGCCCAACGGGGCCACGATGCCGCGGTGGCACAATTTTCTGACGGTTGCGGAATGTTTCGCGCTGAATGGCATCTTATGTTCAGACCAGAGAAGCCAGTCAGTGTCAGGATAGTGTGCCATGTCCAGCGATCCCCTCGTCGTTTTCACGCCGTCCGGCAAGCGCGGGCGCTTTGCCCGCGGCACGCCCGTGCTCACGGCCGCCCGGCAACTGGGCGTCGACCTTGATTCGGTCTGCGGCGGGCGCGGCATCTGCTCCAAGTGCCAGGTGACGCCGGGCTATGGCGAGTTTGCCAAGCACGGCGTGACGGTGCGCGACGACGCGCTGTCGGACTGGAACGCGGTCGAGGAACGGTACGACCGGAAACGCGGGCTGAAACCGGGCCGCCGGCTGGGCTGCCAGGCGCAGATCATGGGCGACGTGGTGATCGACGTGCCCGCCGAAAGCCAGGTGCACAAACAGGTGGTGCGCAAGGCCGCCTCGGCCCGGGTGATCGACATGGACCCGGCCACGCGGCTCTATTTCGTCGAGGTGGACGAGCCCGACATGCACGAACCCACCGGCGATCTGGAGCGGCTGGCCCGCGCGCTCCGGCGCGAATGGGACATCCCGGATATCCGCGCCGATGTTACGCTGCTGCCCCGGCTGCAGACCGTGCTGCGCAAGGGCAAGTTCCGCGTGACCGTCGCGCTCAATCGCTCGCATGACGAGGACGTGGCGCAGGTTCTGGAAATCTGGCCGGGCCTGCACGAATCCGGGATTTACGGGCTGGCCATCGACCTCGGCTCGACGACGGTGGCCGCGCACCTCACGGATCTCGAAACCGGCGAGGTCGCGGCAAGCTCGGGCATCATGAACCCGCAGATCCGGTTCGGCGAGGACCTCATGAGCCGGGTGAGCTACGCGATGATGAACCCCGGCGGCGACCGGGAAATGACGGCCGCCGTGCGCGATGCCATCGACACGCTGTCGGTCGAAATCGCCAAGGAGGCGGGGATCGACCCGCGGCTGATCGTGGAAACCGTGTTCGTCTGCAATCCGGTCATGCACCACCTGCTGCTGGGGATCGACCCGGTGGAACTGGGGCAGGCGCCCTTCGCGCTGGCCACGTCGGAAAGCATCACGATGAATGCCCGCGATCTGGGCCTCGGGGCGATCAATCCGCGCGCGCGCAGCTACATCCTGCCCTGCATCGCGGGCCATGTGGGCGCCGATTGCGCCGCCGTGGCCCTGTCCGAGGAGCCGGGCAAATCCGAGGACCTGGCGCTGATCGTGGATGTCGGCACAAATGCCGAGATCATCCTGGGCGACAAGTCCCGCGTGCTGGCCTGTTCCTCGCCCACCGGCCCGGCCTTCGAGGGGGCGCAGATCTCCTCGGGGCAGCGCGCCGCGCCCGGCGCGATCGAGGCCATCCGCATCGACCCCGACACCAAGGAACCGCGCTTCCGCGTGATCGGCTGCGACAAGTGGTCGGACGAGGACGGCTTCGCCGAGGGCACCGCCGCGATCGGGATCACCGGCATCTGCGGGTCCGGCATCATCGAGGCGGTGGCCGAGATGCGCATCGCCGGGCTGCTGGACGAAAGCGGCCTGATCGGGTCTGCCGCGCAGACCGGCACCGACCGCTGTGTCGCCGAGGGACGCACCAACGCCTACCTTGTCCATGACGGCACGGCCGAGGGCGGCCCGCGTATCGCCGTGACGCAGGGCGACATCCGCGCGATCCAGCTTGCCAAGTCCGCGCTTTACGCGGGCGCGCGGCTGCTGATGGACGAACGCGGCGTCGACAGGGTGGATCGCGTGGTGCTGGCCGGGGCCTTCGGGGCGCATATCTCGCCCCTGCACGCGATGGTTCTGGGCATGATCCCCGATGCGCCGCTCGACAAGGTGACAAGCGCGGGCAACGCCGCCGGCACCGGGGCGCGTATCGCGCTGTGCAACATCGCTGCCCGGGCCGAGATCGAGCGCACAGTGCGCGCGATCACCAAGGTGGAAACCGCGATCGAGCCGAAATTCCAGGAGCATTTCGTGGCCGCCAACGCCATCCCGCACAAGACCGACCCGTTCCCGGAACTGCACAAGGTGACGCCGCTGCCGGCCCCCGTGTTCAACACGGGCGGAGATGGCAGCGAGGATGGTGGCCGGCGGCGCCGACGGCGCCGGGCCTGACGCGCGACGGGTGACCGGCGCCGCGCGGTCAGGCCAGCCCGGCGGCGGCCCGCGCGATATGCGGGATCTCGCTGCGGTGATAGCCGAAATCGGCGAGGTCGCGGTCGGTCAGCGCTTGCAGCTCCGCAACCGTCTTGCGGTAGCGCGCCCGTTGCGCCGCGCGGTCAGCGAGGCTGTCGAGGATACGGCGCCACCCTTTCCTCGGGTTGACCCTGCCGAATGTCGCGACATCCATGCGTGCTTTGTCGGGCATTGCTGCCTCCCGTGTTGGCACCGTGACGGGGTGCGCTGTGATGCCGACAAGATAAGCGAATGCTGCACTTGCACAATGGTCCCGCCTGCAATGCTGCCCTGCAGTAAAAGCAGGCCTCGGAGCCCGGTAACGCCCGCGGATCGGTCGCCCATGTCCCGACGCTAGCTTTCCGTGCCTGACGCAAGTTTCCCGGCTCGCCGCTGGTGTGCCGCCCCCGGCCGACAAAGGTCCGGGCGCCGGCCTTGCGTCGGGAGGGGGGCAAATTTGGGTCAATCCCCGTCCTCGGCCCATCTTGTCGCGCCAACTTGCGCTGAGAGCCCTTCATTGCCAACCGCGCGCGCGAACAGCGCCAAAGGCGCCGCGCGATCGCCAGACCGCGCCCCCGGGCTGGCGATTTGGTGTGGCTTGGCGCACCGTTTGGATGCTCTGCGGGTTTGGTGGGATTAAGCGCATCGCTCGGAAGGGCCGATCGCCATCCCGCGGTCTGACCATCGCACGGCTTGTGCCCAATGTCCGCTCCGGGCTGGCTAGCGTCCCCTGTTATTTCCACTCGGACCACGTGCCGGCTGACCTCAAGCCTGCCGTCGGACGGGCATCCTGTGTCAGGTGCCGACCACTAGCTGTTCGAACTCCAGAAACAGCGGTCGAACTCGACATACTTGCGCATGTCCTCCGTGCGGCCGACGGGCACCAGCCGCCCGCACCCCTCGAACGCCTCCGCGTCCTCGTAGACCCAGACGCGCCCGGTGCTGCCCGGATCGGCGCCCGTGACACAAAGCGTACCCCCGGCGGCCAGCGGCGCCACGCGGCGCACCGTGCCCGGGGCCTCCACCGCGAACAGGTGACGGTGCGCCGAGGCGTTGCGCACGCACAGCCCGTCGGCCGGCTGCGCGGGCGCCGGCGTGCTGCTCACGGCGGTCACGATCAGGAAGAAGACGGCCAAACCCATGGTCGACATGCTCGCCTGTCCCGGGCATCTCGGTCAAACGCCTGGGCAACACGATGACGTGATCCGGATTTGACCGCGGTTGAGCGCGATTCCGGCTAGGCTTGGCCCGTCACAGGCGAATGAGGGGAGCATCCGATGACATTTTTCAGGAATTTGGCACAAGCATTTGCGGCGCTGTCGCTGACGGCGGGGGGCGCTCTGGCGCAGGACGCCCCGTTCGGCACCGAGGCCGACACGGCGTATGCCGAGCAGGTCTGGACGGCGATGGAGGAAATGAACCTCGCCGGCGACGGCATGGTTCGGTCATTTCCGTATGCCGGGGTCGCGCCGCACGGCATGATGCTCGAGACCTTTTATACCACCGCCACGGTCGGGGGCCATACAGGCGATCTTGTCGTCAAGCGCAATTACGGGCCCGAAGGTGTCAGCGCCAATGACGTGCTGGCCGATCCCGACACGCATCTGGGCGCCGTCACGGTGATGTTCCGCCGTGAAGACGGCTACGATCCGGACAATGCCGACTGGTTCTGGGCCAAGTACCTGCCCGACGGGTCCCTGGACAAGAACCCCAAGGGCATGGCGCTTGCCGGCCGCGTCGCCAAGGGGGCCAATCAGGGCTGCATCGCCTGCCACGTGGGGGGCGGCCCGGACATGCTGTTCACGTCGGACCATCTGGGCGATTCGACGCAATGACCCGCGGAATCGGGCGCCCCGCCAAGGGCGCCCGGTACCTGCCGGTGTGCCCGGCCGGGCCGGTGATCGGGGCGCGTGCCGGCACCGACGCGATACCGCGGCGCCGCGGATGCCTTGCAGACCCCGCATTTGCCGCCTGACCCCCGCCCGCCGGCAGTCGCGCCGTGCAGGAAAAACCGCCAATGATCTTGACCTCGCCCGGCGGATTCAATATCTGCCCAGTCTCACGAGCGGGTATGGTGAAAAGGTATCACGCGAGCTTCCCAAGCTTAAGTTACGGGTTCGATTCCCGTTACCCGCTCCAGGCCTCAATCATTCCCGAACGCTCGGCTTGAGCGCATGGCGCGCGTCCTCTAGGAAGAGGAACGTGCAGACGCAGAAGGCGGTTTCATGGCATTCACGGTCGCAGTAGACGGCCCCGCGGCGGCGGGCAAAGGCACCATATCAAGGGCGGTCGCGGCGCATTTCGGGCTGGCGCATCTGGATACGGGTCTGCTCTACCGTGCCACGGGGCGGCGCACGCTGGATGGCACGGATGCCGTGGAAGCCGCGAAAGCCCTTTCACCCCGGGACCTTGAGGCGGCTGACCTGCGCACCCCGGACGTTGCCCAGGCGGCGAGCCACGTGGCCGCCGTGCCCGAAGTGCGCAAGGCCCTCGTCGATTTCCAGCGCGCGTTTGCCCGGCGCGCGGGCGGTGCCGTGCTCGATGGTCGCGACATCGGCACCGTGATCTGCCCCGAGGCCGAGGTGAAACTGTTCGTCACGGCCTCCGACGAGGTGCGGGCGACGCGCCGTTACCGCGAACTCGTCGACAACGGCCATGACGTGGACTACGGTGAAGTTCTTTCGGACCTGCGGGCGCGCGACGCACAGGACAGCGCCCGCGCCGCCGCGCCGTTGAAGCCGGCGGCGGACGCTGTCGTTCTGGACACGTCGGACCTTGGCATCGAGGATGCGGTCGCGCGCGCCGTCGAGATCGTCGCCGCCCGCAAGGACGCCTGAACCGCCACCCTCGGCACCGGCGCCGGGCCGCCACCGGGGCTCTTTGCGCTTGATTCCCGCCGTTCATGAGACTATAGAACGCCCGTCGATAAGGCGGAAACCGTCACAGGGCAGGCAGAAACGGGCAGGGTCGGGCTAACCGGCCCTATTTGTTTTGAGGCCCGCCTGACCAACGAAATCCCAAGACCTGCGGAAACAACCGCGCGGCCGGAATAGTAAAGTGCAAAGGAACTGAACGCCACATGGCTCAAAACACATCGATGGAGGAATTCGAAGCCCTCCTCAACGAAAGCTTCGAAATGGACACGCCCACCGAGGGCTCTGTCGTCAAGGGCAAGGTCATCTCGGTCGAGGCTGGCCAAGCCATCATCGACGTTGGCTACAAGATGGAAGGCCGCGTCGATCTCAAGGAATTCGCGAATCCCGGTGAACAGCCCGAAATCGAAGTGGGCGACGAGGTCGAGGTTTACCTGCGCTCCGCCGAGAACGCCCGCGGCGAAGCCGTCATCTCGCGCGAGATGGCCCGCCGTGAAGAAGCCTGGGACCGGCTCGAAAAGGCTTATGCCGACGATCAGCGCGTCGAGGGCGCGATCTTCGGCCGCGTCAAGGGCGGCTTCACCGTCGATCTGGGCGGTGCCGTGGCCTTCCTGCCCGGCAGCCAGGTCGACGTGCGCCCGGTACGGGACGCCGGTCCGCTGATGGGCCTCAAGCAGCCCTTCCAGATCCTCAAGATGGACCGCCGCCGTGGCAACATCGTCGTGTCGCGCCGCGCGATCCTCGAGGAAAGCCGCGCCGAACAGCGTGCCGAGGTCATCGCCAACCTGACCGAAGGCCAGACGGTTGAGGGCGTGGTCAAGAATATCACCGAGTACGGGGCCTTCGTGGACCTCGGCGGTGTCGACGGGCTGCTGCACGTCACCGACATGGCATGGCGCCGCGTCAACCATCCGTCCGAGATCCTGTCGATCGGGGAAACCGTCAAGGTTCAGGTCATCAAGATCAACAAGGAAACCCACCGCATCAGCCTCGGCATGAAACAGCTGCAGGAGGATCCGTGGGATCTGGTCGCCGCCAAGTACCCGCTGAACAGCGTCCACACCGGCCGCGTGACCAACATCACCGATTACGGCGCCTTCGTGGAGCTGGAGCCGGGCGTCGAGGGGCTGGTCCACGTCAGCGAAATGTCCTGGACCAAGAAGAACGTCCATCCGGGCAAGATCGTCTCGACCTCGCAGGAAGTCGAGGTGATGGTCCTGGAGATCGACCAGGCGAAACGCCGTGTCTCGCTGGGGCTCAAGCAGACCATGCGCAACCCGTGGGAAGTGTTCGCCGAAACCCATCCCGAGGGCACCGAAGTCAAAGGCGAAGTCAAGAACATCACCGAGTTCGGGCTGTTCATCGGGCTCGAAGGCGAGATCGACGGTATGGTACACCTGTCGGATATCAGCTGGGACGAGCGTGGCGAGGATGCGATCCAGAACTACAAGAAGGGCGACGTCGTGAAAGCCGTCGTTTCTGAAGTGGATGTGGAGAAAGAGCGCATCTCGCTTTCAATCAAGGCGCTTGGCGGCGACAAGTTCGCCGAGGCCGTCGGCGGCGTGAAGCGCGGGTCGATCATCACCGTCGAAGTGACCGCGATCGAGGATGGCGGGATCGAGGTGGAATACGAGGGCATGAAATCCTTCATCCGCCGCTCGGATCTCAGCCGTGATCGCTCCGAACAGCGTCCTGACCGGTTCTCGGTCGGCGACAAGATCGACGTTCGCGTGACCAACGTTGACTCCAAGTCGCGCCGTCTGGGCCTGTCGATCAAGGCCCGCGAGATCGCCGAGGAAAAAGAGGCGGTCGAACAATACGGCAGCTCGGATTCCGGCGCGTCGCTGGGCGATATCCTTGGCGCAGCGCTGAAGGGCGACGAAGAGGACAAGTAGGCCACGGCCTGCTGGAAAGGAAAAAGGCGGCCCCGTCAACCTGTGGCGGGGCCGTTTTTCATGGCCCGAACAGCACCGCATGCATCGTGCGGCCGGGCAACAGCGTGAAAAGCCCGGTCAGGATCACGGCCAGGAGGTAAGGCTGTATCATGGCGTTCCGATGGGCGCGAATGCGGCGCTGCCGTGCGGCACGAATGGCGTGGACCAGAACGGCGAGGGTCAGAAGTGACAAAAGGTGGATCGCCGAGAACGCGCCGATCATCCGGAATTCGTGTATCCAGAGACTCGCGACAGCCACGATTGCCATCAAGGTGACCCAGACCCGCCCGATCATCCGGTGGGAGATTGTCCCTTTCGGCAGCAGGAACTGAACGGCGCCCAAACCCATCGCACCCAGTGCTGCCACGGCGTGCGCCGCCACGATCCACCCATCATTCCACAGTGGTTGCCAATTCATCCGGCTGCGGCTTCACGGTTCAGGCGGAACGGGCCAGTCTGCGCGCGCCGCGTCGCGCCGTTGGGTTGATAGGCATGTCGCAATCTTCCCGGAAAACCATTGTTCACCATCTTCAGAGGCTTAGAGCCCCGCGGAGTTTGCAGAATGACCGATTGCCAGGGGCGCGGCAAACGAGGCGTTATCGATACCTGACGCTAACACCCGTGACGCCATCCGCCAAACGCGATCTGGCCTCGCGTAAGAATGCCGAATCAATGGCCACCGCATCAAGACGCGCACGGCGCGGCATTCGGTATTGGTGTCAATTAACCGCCCGCGCCATTCCTGTGATCGCACAAGTATCGACTCTTGCCTGATTTTCCGCCCTTGCCCTCCGGGCTGGCTATTTCGGTTTTTCCGATTTGTATCTATACTTTGGTGGACCAAAACACATAACAGTCGCACCAGACGGCCACCCGGGGGGAGACAGCTGATGATCCGATCGGAACTGATTCAGAAGATTGCCGACGAAAATCCGCACTTGTATCAACGTGATGTCGAGCGGATCGTGAACACGATCTTCAACGAGATCACCAATGCGATGGCGAACGGCAACCGGGTGGAACTGCGTGGTTTCGGTGCATTCTCGGTGAAGAAGCGGGATGCGCGCACCGGTCGCAATCCACGCACGGGCGAAAGCGTGTATGTCGAGGAAAAGCACGTGCCCTTCTTCAAGACGGGCAAGCTCCTTCGTGACCGGCTGAACGGGAAATCATGATGCGGTATGTCAGGTATGCGTCCATTGCCATCTTCGCGCTGGCCCTGATCCTTGTCGCGCTGGCCAACCGGGCCACCGTCAAGGTCAGGGTCTGGCCCGATGAGCTGTCGGGGCTTGTCGCGGTGAACCCGGCCTACGAAGTGCCGCTGTTCGTCGTCATTTTCGGCGGTATCCTTGCCGGTCTGATACTGGGCCTCATATGGGAGTGGCTGCGGGAAGCCAAGGAACGCGCCGCGGCCGCGCGTCAGGCGCGTGAACTGTCCAGTCTGCGGGCCGAGGTGAAACGCCTCAAGGGTGAGCGGAACAAGGGCAAGGACGATGTGCTGGCCCTGCTTGACGACGCCGGATGAGGCAGAGTGCCAGCATGACGAGCGGCGTGAAGGTCAAGATTTGCGGGCTGACCGAGCCTGCGGACATACCCGCGGCCATTCTCGCAGGGGCGTCCTATCTAGGATTCGTCTTTTTCCCCAGATCGCCGCGTCATCTGGTGCTTGAGGACGCGGCCTTCATGTTGTCGGCCGTCCCCGAGGGCATTACCAAGGTCGTCCTGACCGTGGACGCGGATGACGCGATGCTGGACGCGCTGACCGACGCGGTGCCCGTGGACATGCTTCAGCTTCACGGCAGCGAAAGCCCCGAAAGGGTGGCCGCGGTGCGGTCCCGTTACGCGGTGCCCGTGATGAAGGCGCTCGGGGTCGCGGGCCCCGAGGATCTGCCGCAAATCGACACGTATTCCGATGTCGTGGATCAATTGCTGGTCGATGCCAAGCCCCCCGAGGGCGCCGACCGGCCCGGCGGCAATGCGCTGGCGTTCGATTGGTCGCTCATTGCTGCGCGACGGTGGCGTGTGCCGTGGATGCTTGCCGGCGGTTTGACGCCCGACAACGTGGCCGCGGCGATCGCGCGGACGGGGGCCCGGCAGGTCGATGTGTCCTCCGGCGTGGAAAGCGCGCCCGGAGTCAAGGATTCGGCCCTGATGCAGGCCTTCGTTTCGGCTGTGCGGACCTGATCGCGGGACCGGCCGTTCCCAAGGTCCAATTGGTTGAATAGAAAGCAGGAGCTGTCGCATGAACGCCACCACCGATGATCTGGACCACGTCTATGGCGCGACATCGCCCGAGGAATCGCGGGAGATCTATGACGGCTGGGCGGTGAGCTACGAGGCGGACAATCTGAAAAAGGGTTTCCGCCTGCCATCGCTGGCCGCGGGCTTTTTCGCCCGGTACATGGGCGACCGCGATGGCCCGGTTCTGGATGCGGGGTGTGGCACGGGGCTTGTCGGCGAGACGCTGAACGTGCTGGGATACGGGCCGCTGACCGGATGCGACCTGTCGCCCGACATGCTGCGGATCGCCGAAGGGCGGGGTGTTTATGACAGCCTGATCGAGGCCGAACTGGGCAAGCCGTTGCCATTCAAGGATGAGGCCTTCGCCGGCTTCGCCTGTGTCGGGTCCTTCGGGCCGGGCCACGCGCCGGCGCACAGCCTTCACGAACTCGCCCGCCTTACGCGGGCCGGCGGTATCGGCGTGTTCAACCTGATCGAGGCCACCTACGAAGAGCAGGGATTCCCGCAGGTCATGGATGATCTGACGAAGGCGGGCACGTGGGAACTGGCCGGGATGTCCCCGCCGTTCCAGCCCTACCTGCTGGGCGAGAAAGACCTTTGGGGCCGCCTTTACGCCATGCGGGTTCTCTAGCCGTCCAAGCCGCTTTTCGCTGGAAAATCCTGCTGCTGTCACATATTGAGGCACAGATCAAGATGGGAAGGATTTGCCATGAACGACCTTTTCAATTCCTTCATGACGGGCCCCGACGAAAAGGGTCGCTTCGGCAAGTTCGGCGGGCGCTTCGTCAGCGAAACGCTCATGCCGCTCATCCTGGAGCTGGAGGAGCAGTACGAGAAGGCCAAGACGGACCAAAGCTTCTGGGACGAAATGCATGATCTGTGGACGCATTACGTGGGCCGCCCATCTCCCCTTTATCACGCGGAGCGGCTGACCGAGCATCTGGGTGGCGCGAAGATCTACCTCAAGCGCGATGAGTTGAACCATACGGGCGCGCACAAGATCAATAACGTGCTGGGGCAGATCATCCTTGCGCGCCGGATGGGCAAGGAGCGTATCATCGCCGAAACCGGGGCCGGACAGCACGGCGTGGCAACGGCCACCGTCTGCGCCAAGTTCGGCTTGAAATGCGTAGTCTACATGGGCGCGCACGACGTTGAACGACAGCGTCCAAACGTCTTTCGGATGCGGCTGCTGGGGGCCGAGGTGGTGCCCGTCACCAGCGGGCGCGGCACGCTGAAGGACGCCATGAACGACGCGCTGCGCGATTGGGTCACCAATGTGCGTGACACGTTCTACTGCATCGGAACGGTCGCCGGTCCGCATCCTTACCCGGCCATGGTCCGGGATTTCCAGTCGATCATCGGCAAGGAGACACGCGAACAGATGCTGGAGGCCGAAGGCCGCCTGCCTGATACCGTGATCGCCGCGATTGGCGGCGGGTCCAATGCGATGGGGCTTTTCTATCCGTTTCTCGATGACAAGGATGTCGACATCATCGGGATCGAGGCCGCCGGCAAGGGTGTCAACGATGACATGGAACACTGTGCGTCGCTGACGGGCGGCCGGCCCGGGGTGCTGCACGGCAACCGGACCTACTTGCTGCAGGATGATGACGGCCAGATCCTTGAAGGATACTCGATCTCGGCCGGTCTCGATTATCCCGGCATCGGGCCCGAACATTCATGGCTTCACGATATCGGGCGCGCGCAATACGTGTCGATCACCGACAAGGAGGCGCTCGAGGCGTTTCAGCTTTCCTGCGAGAAGGAAGGCATCATCCCCGCCCTTGAGCCCAGTCACGCGCTGGCCCACGTCATGAAGATCGCCCCTGAACTGCCCCGTGATCACCTGCTCTGCATGAACATGTGCGGCCGGGGGGACAAGGATATCTACACGGTCGCGCGCCACCTCGGGTTCGACATGGACGACGCGCAATAAGGCCGGCGGGCTAGATCGCCGCGTCCGCCTTGTCGATGGTGGCCATCAACTCGTCCGCGTCGACGCGGTAGCCCTCTGGGCCCGGGTCAGCCATCAGCACGCCGAAGCGCAGCCCGGCGGCGTGGGCATACCCTGCCTGAAGGGCGCTGACGCGGTCGCTCGGCATCAGCGCGATGATGCAGGCGCCCTCGGGCATCGCGAATTGCAGGTGGCTCAGGTGACTGCCTTCGATGCTGACGGCGATGCGCGCATCGCGGCAGCGCCGCTGGATGGTGGCAAGATCGGCCTTCGTGATGTCGAGCACCTCGAAGCCCGCCCGCGTCAGCCTCTCGATCAGCGCCTCTTCGCCGTCGATCAGGCGTGATTGGCCTGATTGTCCCCGCCGTATGTACAGGCCCTCCGCGCCCGTGCCGTCGCCGGGGAAAGCGCGGGCGAGGCTTGCGCGCATTCCGGCATAGCGTTCGCGTTTCGATGGGCCCTGCGCGTAATCCTGGTACAGATGCAGGCGCCCGACGTGGCAGGCGGCGGTTTGCCGCGGGGTTATGCCGAATGCATCGAGATAGGCCGGGCCATGTGTCGTGCCGGAAAGCGCATCCATGAAAACGGGCGCGCCGCGCGGTGCCAGCAGGGCGGTTGCGCAGGCATCCTGAAGCCAGTGGCCGAAATAGGCGCGGCTGACATGGGTCATGCAGAAATGCCCGGTTTCCGCCCGGTCGATGGGCCCGTTGACGGGGGCGATCCCCAACCGCGCCCCGACTGCATGGCGCATCCGGGGCGAGTCGACGCCATCGGGACGCACGAGACAGTCATTGAAACTGTAGCGGATCACGGGGGCATGAACCGACCGGCGCGAGAACAGCAGCGCGAGCTCGTCCCGCAACGGCGCCGCGCCCGACGATGCGCGCGCCCGGTCCGGCTGGCCGGGCAGGGCGATCACCCGCGGCGGGGTTTCCTCGCTCTCGGGGGACAGCTCCTCGACGCTGTCGGCGGCCTGCGTCAGCGATGTGTCCGACCGGCCGAGACGCCGTATCAAGGCCTGAAGGGGATAGAAACGCGGACCAAGCACGGCCATTACGCGCCGGGCTTGCCGGACGTGTCAATCATCGTCGCAGGCATGGCTTTTCAATACCTCCAGCGGAACGATTTCAAGCGCCCTTTCATGCGTCGCGCCCAGCCTTACGCGCGGTGCGCAGCCCTCGTCATGCGCCTGCAGGAAGCGGGCGGCGCACAGACACCATTGATCACCCGGCTTGAGCCCGGCGAAACCGAATTCCGGTCGCGGGTTGCTGAGGTCGTTGCCGACGTACTTGGAATAGGCAAGGAACTCGGCGGTCATCTGGGCGCACACCGTGTGGCTGCCGTGATCCTCGGCGCAGGTGTTGCAGTGACCGTCGCGGAAGAAGCCGGTCACGGGGTCACCGGAGCAGAGTTCAAGCGCGCCACCAAGGACGTTTATCGATCTGTCCTTCGCAATCATGTCGTGGCCTCCTTCGGGTTGGGGTCGGGATATACGTGTCGGCGCGGCGCCGGAACTTTAGCAGGTTTCATGGAGGACGGTGTCGAAGCCCTCGAAATCCGGCGGGCCGAGCAGGGCATCCCGTGTCGTTGCATTGCCCGCGTCCTTGTGCGCGTCGCGAAATGCCTGTGATCTTGTCCAGGCATCGAATGCGTCGCGGTCCTGCCAGACGACATGGCTGGAATACAGGCGAAACCCGTCCCCCTCGGGGCCCTTGAGCAGCCGGAACTCGCGAAAGCCCGGGACCGTCGCGAGATGGCTCTCGCGTTCGGCCCACATGGTTTCGAACCTGTCTTCCCAGCCTGAACGTACCTTGAAACGGTTCATCGCGATAAAGGCCATCGCCGCATCCCTGTCCGGTTGTCTCGCCCTGTCAGTAAATAGCGCCCGTGGACGGGGATCAACCCGTCACGGCAGCCGCGCGATGCGGCGCATCATCGACACGTTCATGTCGTGCACGCCCGCACCCCTGAAACCCATGTCCGCCGCGGTGACGATGATCACGATGTCCCGGTTTTGATCTATGTAGATGTATTGCCCGTAGATGCCCCGCGCCATGAAAACCCCCGCCGGGGCGTTCGCGGGTATCCACCATTGATAGCCATACCCGGTCTCGCCCGGTTGCGTGGGGGCGCTCGCGCGGGTCGAGGCGGCGACCCAGTCCCGCGGTACGATCTGCTGACCCCCAAGGGCGCCCATCCGCTCGAACATCAGCCCGAACCGCGCGTAATCGCGTGTTGTCATGTTGAGCCCGCCGAGCGCGAAGGCGACGCCTTCGCCATCCGTGATGTAATACGGGCTGCGTTCCAGCCCCAACGGCGCAATCACCTTTTCTGACAGCAGGGACGGCAGATCGCGGCCCGTCGCGCCGCGGATGATCATGGCCAGCACATGGGTGTCGATCGAGACGTACTTCCATCGCTCCCCGGGCGCGGCCGCACGGCCCGTCAGCCCGGCGGCGAACCCGTCCATCGTGCCGCCCAAAGCCAGCACACGGCCCATGCGGTTGATGTCGGAATGGTAGTCGAGGTAGTCCTCGTCGAAGGCGACGCCGCTGGTCATCTGCAACACGTTGCGGATCGTCGCGCCGTCGTAGGCGCTGCCGGCCAGTTGTGGCGCATAGGCCGTCACCGGGTCGTCCAGTGATGCGAACGCCCGTTCGGCGGTCATGATGCCGAACAGGGCGGAAAGGTAACTCTTGGCCATTGACCAGCTTATCCGACGATCCGATGCACCGGTGCCAAGGTAATAGTCCTCGAACACGATACGCCCCTCGTGCAGCACCAGCAGCGAGGTCAGCGCGCGGTCCTGCGTCCATTTCCGCACATCTTCGGGCAAAGCGATCCCCTTGCCGGGGGGCAGGGCCGTCACGGGGCCGTCGCCGCGCGGAACGGGCGCCGTCAGGAACGCCCGCCGCATGTTCGAGAAGTTTTCAACGATGCGGTCGCTCTCGAACAGCGTGTTCACGGCCAGCAGCCGCATGATTTCCTCGCGCTTCCAGAGCCCGACAACGGCACCGGCGAGGATCAGCAGCAATCCGGCCCGCAGGCCCCATTTCACGAAAGTGCGCATCCGGTGTTCCTCTGACTGCAGTCAAAGCACCTCGCGACGCGCAAGGCAAGGCGGCGTCAGCGGAACTTATCGACCAGTTTCTGCAGCGGGGTGCGGTCGTCCGGCTCGGGCTCCGGCGGGGTTTCCGGCGCCTTTTCTCGGGATGGCCGGGCAGGGCTTTCGGTTTTGCCGGCGCGCGGCGTGCCTGTCTGCTGCGCGACGGCGTTCATGAAGCGGTCCGTTCGGCCCGCCGCCAGTGCCGGCGCGCCATCGCCGATACCGCGCAACATGTCATCCAGCCACTCGGCATCCGCCTTTGCGAAATCCTGCAGAACATAATGGCTGACGAGTTCCTTGCGCCCGGGATGTCCGATACCCAGCCGGACCCGCCGGTAATCCGCGCCGATATGCTGATGGATCGAGCGCAGCCCGTTATGGCCGGCATGTCCGCCGCCCTGCTTCACCCGCACTTTCCCGGGGGCAAGGTCAAGCTCGTCGTGGAACACGGTCACGTCGTCGGGGCCGAGTTTGAAGAAACGCATCGCTTCGCCCACGGATTGCCCCGACAGGTTCATGTAGGTCTGCGGCTTGAGCAGCAGCATCTTGTCGCCGTCCAGCCGGCCCTCGGCAAGCTGCCCCTGAAATCTTTGCCGCCACGCGGCGAACCCGTGATCCGCCGCGATCCGGTCAAGCGCCATGAACCCGATATTGTGCCGGTTCCGTTCGTATTTCGCGCCCGGATTGCCGAGCCCGACAAATAGCTGCATTGCCGCCGCCCCGTTCTTTGGTGATGGTGGTGTACGCCCCGCCGGGCTGAGAATCAACGACCGAGAGGCGCTCGGCAATGCCGGAATTTCAGTTGAATGGTGTCACGTTGTCCGTGCCCGAGGCGATGCTCGGCGGCAAGCTGGCGGACAAGCTTTCAAGCGCCGGGTACGAGGCGCACGAGGCGCGCGCGGCCCTCATGCGGCTTCGCGCGGGCCAGCGGGTGCTGGAGCTCGGCGGCGGGCTGGGCTATGTCTCGGCGGTCTGCGCCGGCGTGACCGGCGCCGAGAATGTCGTCACCGTCGAAGCGAACCCGGACATGCTGCCGGTAATCCGTGGCAATCTTGATAGAAACGGGTTCGGTGAGGCGCGTCTTGTCCACGGTGCGGTCGTCGGGACGGTGACCACCGATGAACCCATCGCCTTCGACCGGAAGAAGACATTCTGGGCAGGTCGGCTTGCCGATATGGAGTCCGATCCCGGCGCGGTTGTCAACGTCCCGGTCCTGCGGCTCGACACCCTGCTGGCACGATACCGGCCCGACATGGTCGTCATGGATGTCGAAGGGGCGGAACGGCTGTTGTTCGACGCACCTTGGCCGGCCCATGTCCGCAACGTGATCCTCGAGCTGCATCCGGGCCAGTATCCCGACAGCGTGATCAAGACCATCGTCGATTGCATGTCCGCGTCCGGCCTGACCTACGATCCGGGCCCGTCGCGCGGCCGCATCCTCGGGTTTCGACGCGTCCGGGGAAAATGAAAAACGCGGCGGGATGCCCCGCCGCGTCACGCGCTACCGGTAATGGTTGCAGGGTCAGCCCCCGCTACCTTCCGAGTCTTCTTCGCCAACGGTGGGCACGTCGCCCGCCTCGGCTTCCTCTTCCGCGGCCTCGTCGGATTTCAACGCCGACGGCGCCGAGATGTTGCAGATCACGAAGTCGCGGTCGGTGATCGTGGGTTTGGAACCGGCGGGCAGGTCCACCATCGAGATCGTGGCGGTGTCACCGATGTTTTCCAGCTTGGACAGGTCGACGGTGATCTTTTCGGGGATGTCGCCGGCCGTCACGATCAGTTCGACCTCGTTACGCACGACGGTCAGAACACCGCCCCTGCGCAGGGCCGGGCAGTCGTCCTCGTTGATGAAATCGACCGGGATGTACAGGTTGATCTTGCTGGTCCGGCGCAGGCGCATCAGGTCCAGATGCGTGGGCAGGTCCTTGACGACGTCGCGCTGAACGTCGCGGCATATGACCCGCACGTCATCGTGCCCGTCGACCTTGAGATTGAAAAGCGTCGACTTGAACCGCCCGTCCGTCAGTTTCTTGATCAGGACGTTGTACGGAATTTGGATCGGCAGCGGATCATTGTCGCCGCCGAATACGATACCCGGAACCATTTGCGCACGGCGCACTGCACGAGCGGCGCCCTTGCCCGTCCCCGTGCGTTCCTGGGCGTGAAGATCAGGAATTTCTCCAGCCATGATGTTCTCCATAAGTTGGGCAGGGTTCCTCCAAGGCTGTAACCCCGCGTGAAGCCGCGCGTATAGACGGGTTTTCCCGCCTTGGAAAGAGCAAAGTTCCCGTTCGGTCGTGGCGACCAGACAGGATGCCGCCTGTTCGCGGTCAGGGCCCTGATGACACGTGCTTTCACGACGGGCACGTGTCATACTGCGCCCATGGGCGAAAGTCGCCACGGAAGAGGGGTTGAAGGGGCGATCATGGCATTGGCCGGGTGGTAGCGATAACTCCCGGCCGGGGCTGACGGGTCTGTCCGATGCGAGGAATCGGAAAAAGCCGGAAATCAGTGACGTTTTTGACCAAGCAAAAATTGCGCAATCGGTCGCAGCGCCGCTAAGGCTTTAAAATTTAAAGGTATTCTGTTGTATACAGGCGTTTTCAAGCAGCTTGCTAGGTTGGCACGGCTCTGCTAAACCCCAGCCGAATTTCGATGTTAAGCCAACATCACCGCAAGCAAACGTCTCCGGAGTCCGTCACCAGGAAGTCGGCAAACCGGGGCCAAAAATCGGAAGGGTGGACGTGTCCGAACCAGCTTCGATCTCATCCGGCATCGCCGAGCGCTATGCCACCGCCGTTTTCGAGCTCTGCAGGGACGACCAGTCGCTGACGGACCTCGAAAGCAACCTCGCCGACCTGTCTGAGGCGCTTGACCAAAGCGAGGATCTGCGCGCCCTTATCAGCAGCCCTGTCGTCACCCGCGCCGAACAGGGTGACGCGATTGCCGCGATCGGCGAGAAGATGGGCCTAACGCCGGTCCTGCGCAACACGCTCGGGCTCATGGCAAGCAAGCGCCGCCTGTTCGTGTTGCCGCAACTGATACGCCAGCTCAACGCGATGATCGCGGACCACAAGGGCGAGGTCACAGCGGACGTGATCAGCGCGAAGTCGCTTACCAAGGCGCAGTCGGAAAAACTTGCCAAGACGCTCAAAAAGCGGTTCGGCAAGGAGATCAAGATAAATGCGGCCGTCGATGAAGGTCTCATCGGCGGTCTTGTCGTAAAGGTTGGCTCGAAGATGATCGATACCTCGATCCGTTCGCGCCTCGATTCCCTACAGCATGCAATGAAAGAGGTCGGATAGAATGGGTATCCAAGCAGCAGAGATTTCTGCGATCCTGAAAGACCAGATCAAGAATTTCGGCCAGGAAGCCGAGGTGGCCGAGGTTGGCCGCGTTCTGTCTGTCGGCGACGGGATTGCACGTGTGCACGGGCTGGACAACGTTCAGGCCGGTGAGCTGGTGGAGTTCCCCGGCAACGTGATGGGCATGGCATTGAACCTCGAAACCGACAATGTCGGCGTCGTGATCTTCGGGTCGGACCGCGAGATCACCGAGGGCGATACCGTCAAGCGCATGAACTCGATCGTGGACGTGCCGATCGGTGACGAACTGCTGGGCCGCGTCGTTGACGCGCTCGGCAACCCGCTTGACGGCAAGGGCCCTATCAAGACGGAAAAGCGCGGCGTCGCCGACGTCAAGGCGCCCGGGATCATTCCGCGCAAATCGGTGCACGAGCCGATGGCGACCGGCCTCAAGTCCGTCGACGCGATGATCCCGATCGGCCGTGGCCAGCGCGAGCTGATCATCGGTGACCGCCAGACCGGCAAGACGGCCGTGGCCCTGGACGCGATCCTCAACCAGAAAAATTACAACGAAGCCGCGGGCGACGACGAGAACAAGAAGCTCTACTGCGTGTACGTGGCTGTCGGGCAGAAGCGCTCGACGGTGGCACAGCTCGTCAAGAAGCTCGAGGAAAACGGCGCGCTCGAATACTCGATCGTCGTGGCTGCCACGGCGTCGGACCCGGCGCCGATGCAGTTTCTCGCGCCGTATTCGGCCACCGCGATCGCGGAACATTTCCGCGATAACGGCCGTCACGCGCTGATCGTCTACGATGACCTGTCCAAGCAGGCCGTCGCCTACCGTCAGATGTCGCTGTTGCTGCGCCGCCCGCCGGGGCGGGAAGCCTACCCGGGCGACGTCTTCTACCTGCACTCTCGCCTGCTGGAGCGCTCGGCCAAGCTCAACGACGACAACGGCGCGGGCTCGCTCACGGCGCTGCCGATCATCGAGACGCAGGGCGGTGACGTGTCGGCCTTCATCCCGACCAACGTGATCTCGATCACCGACGGCCAGATCTTCCTCGAAACGGAGCTTTTCTATCAGGGTATCCGCCCGGCGGTTAACACCGGCCTGTCGGTGTCGCGTGTCGGTTCCTCGGCGCAGACCAAGGCGATGAAATCCGTCGCCGGGCCGGTGAAGCTGTCGCTCGCCCAGTACCGTGAAATGGCCGCCTTCGCCCAGTTCGGTTCCGACCTGGATGCTGCGACCCAGAAGTTGCTCAACCGTGGCGAACGTCTGACCGAGCTGATGAAGCAGCCGCAATACTCGCCGCTGACAAACGCCGAGATCGTCTGCATGATCTACGCCGGTACCAACGGGTATCTCGACAAGCTGGAGGTGAAGGAAGTGGGCCGCTTCGAGCAGGGGCTGCTGAACCACCTGCGCAGCAAGCATCAGGACCTGCTGGATTTCATCACCGACGAGGATCCGAAGATCGCCGGCGATGCCGAGGAAAAGGTCAAGGCAGCGCTGGACGAGTTCGCCGCTGACTTCGCATAAGGGGAGACGCGGCAATGCCAAGTCTTAAGGACCTTAAAACACGGATCGAGTCGGTCAAATCGACCCGCAAGATCACCAAGGCCATGCAGATGGTGGCCGCCGCGAAACTGCGGCGGGCACAGGAATCCGCCGAAATGGCGCGTCCGTATGCCGAGCGGTTCAACGCCGTGATGGCGAAACTGGCCGCGTCCGTGGGCGACAGCGAAAACGCGCCCAAGCTGCTCAGCGGCACGGGCCGGGATGACACGCACCTGCTGGTCGTCATGACGGCCGAGCGCGGCCTTTGCGGCGGCTTTAACGCGAATATCGCCAAGCTGGCCAAGGCCGAAGCGGACGACCTGCTTGCCCACGGCAAGACCGTCAAGATCATCACCGTCGGCAAGAAGGGCCGGGACGCGATGAGGCGGGATTACGGCCAGTATTTCATCCATCATGTCGACTTGGGCGACGTCAAGCACGTGGGCTACGCGGATGCGCAGCGCATCGCCGAGGACGTGCTGGAGCGTTTCGAGGGTGGTGAATTCGATGTCGCCAAGATCTTCTACTCGGAGTTCAAGAACGTCGTGACACAGATCCCGACGAAGCAGCAGATCATCCCGGCCGACGTGGACACGTCGGAAGAGGAAAGCGGAGACAGCACCTTTTACGATTTCGAACCGGACGAGGATGCGATACTGCGCGAGCTTCTGCCGCGTGGCGTTGCCACGGCCATCTTCAGCGGATTGCTGGAGAACGGGGCCTCCGAACAGGGCGCCCGGATGTCGGCCATGGACAACGCCACCCGCAACGCCGGCGAGATGATCGACAAGTTGACCATCGAGTATAACCGCTCGCGTCAGGCCGTGATCACGAACGAGCTCATCGAAATCATTTCGGGCGCAGAGGCGCTCTAACCGAAACCGGAGAAACGAAACATGGCAAACGCAAAAGGCACAATCACGCAGGTGATCGGCGCCGTGGTGGACGTTCAGTTCGACGACCACCTGCCGAAAATCCTCAATGCCCTTGAATGCGACAACAACGGCAAGCGCCTCGTTCTGGAGGTTGCGCAGCACCTCGGTGAAGGTACCTTGCGCTGCATCGCGATGGACGCGACCGAAGGCTTGGTGCGCGGGCAGGAAGTGACCGACACCGGTGGCCCGATCACGGTGCCGGTCGGCGACGCGACCCTCGGCCGGATCATCAACGTCATCGGAGAGCCCGTCGACGAAGGAGAAGAAATCAAGTCCGAGGAAAACCGCGCCATTCACCAGCCGTCCCCGGAATTCGAGGAACAATCGACCGAGTCTGAAATCCTCGTGACCGGGATCAAGGTTGTCGACCTGCTGGCCCCCTATGCCAAGGGCGGCAAGATCGGCCTCTTCGGCGGGGCCGGCGTGGGCAAGACGGTTCTCATCATGGAACTGATCAACAATATCGCCAAGGTGCACTCGGGCTACTCGGTGTTTGCCGGGGTCGGTGAACGGACGCGGGAAGGTAACGACCTGTACCACGAGATGATCGAGTCGAACGTGATCAAGCCCGACAACCTTGGCGACAGCCAGGTTGCCCTGGTTTACGGGCAGATGAACGAACCGCCGGGGGCGCGTGCCCGTGTCGCGCTGACCGGCCTCACGCTGGCCGAGCAGTTCCGCGACCAGTCCGGGACGGACGTTCTGTTCTTCGTCGACAACATCTTCCGCTTCACGCAGGCGGGCTCCGAAGTTTCGGCGCTTCTGGGGCGTATTCCTTCGGCCGTGGGCTACCAGCCGACGCTGGCTACCGACATGGGCCAGATGCAGGAACGCATCACCTCGACGAAGTCTGGCTCGATCACGTCGATCCAGGCGGTTTACGTGCCGGCCGACGACCTGACCGACCCGGCCCCGGCCACGACCTTCGCCCACCTTGACGCGACGACCGTTCTGAGCCGTGCGATCTCCGAGCTCGGCATCTACCCGGCCGTGGATCCGCTCGACTCGACGTCGCGCCTCATGGACCCGGCCATCGTCGGCGAGGAGCATTACCAGGTGGCGCGCGACGTGCAGGGAATTCTCCAGCGTTACAAGTCGCTCCAGGACATCATTGCCATTCTCGGCATGGACGAGCTTAGTGAAGAGGACAAGCTGACCGTGGCACGCGCCCGCAAGATCCAGCGCTTCCTCAGCCAGCCGTTCGACGTCGCCAAGGTGTTTACCGGCGCGGATGGTGTTCAGGTGCCACTGGAAGACACGATCGCGTCCTTCAAGGCCGTGGTCGCCGGCGAGTACGACCACCTGCCCGAGGGCGCTTTCTACATGGCCGGTGGCATTGACGAGGTGAAGGCCAAGGCCGAGAAGATGGCCGCCGAGGCCGCGTAAGCAATGCCTGTTCGCGGTCGGGGCCCGGAACACGCCCCGGCCGGAACATGACAAGGAGGCCCAGATGGCTGATACACTGCAATTCGACCTCGTGAGCCCCGAGCGTCTGCTGGCTTCGGTCGCGGCGACGGAGGTTTCCATTCCGGGTGTTGAAGGCGACATGACCGTGATGCCCGAGCATCTGCCCTTGATCACGACCCTGCGCCCGGGCATTGTCAAGGTGTCCGGGGGCGACGGCCCGAATGAGTATGTCGTGACCGGTGGCTTTGCAGAGATAAACGGCGAAAGCATGTCCGTTCTGGCCGAGCAGGCGATCCCGCGGGACGAAGTCACACAGGAGCATTTCAAGGCCATGATCGACGCGGCGAACGAAAAGCTCGCGAAGGCCCGGGATGCTTATGAAAACGAGCCCGGTCCCGTGGACGAAGCGGCCAAGTTGCTGTCTGATATGGTAGCGGTCGGCGATGAGATCGGCCTGTCGGCGCACTGACGCCGTTGCCGGTCACCTCAGATGAACGCGCGAAAAGGCCCGTTTACGGGCCTTTTTCACGTTCGGCCCCCATTTTCGCCGGATTTCGGGTCTATCCGACCTTCGGGAGGGAGATATCGGTGTCATGAGAGTTTTCATCAACAAGGCGATCGGTATCGACGAGGGAGAAGACGTACTCTTCTCCGACTATGAAGATGGCGGTGAAATGTGGACCGGAAGCGGCTCACGCGAACGCCGGCATCGCGTCACTTTTGACCAACCGTTCAAATCCGAACCCTCTGTCCACGTCACATTGTCGATGTGGGACATGGACAGCGCGACGAACGCGCGCGCGGACCTGACGGCAGAAAGGGTGACGCGCCACGGCTTCGACGTGGTATTCCGGACTTGGGCGGATACACGCGTGGCGCGCGCGCGTGTCCGCTGGATGGCGATCGGCGAAACATTTCACGAAGATGACTGGCAGGACGTCTACTGACGGATGCGCCACCCCGCCGACCGGCCTCAGTTCCCGAATTGCCCCTCGTATACGGGTTCAAGCGTCGGCGTCTCGAACAGCGACGACACGCTTGTCCCGTTCCAGATGTTCAGGATCGCCTGTGCGAAGACGGGCGCGGTCGGTATGATGCGGATATTCGGGGTCGTCTTGACAGCCTCGGTCGCGGCGATCGTGTCGGTGATCACCATCGATTTCAGCACCGAGTTCGTGATCCGCTCCACCGCGGGGCCCGACAGCACGCCGTGCGTCGTGTAGGCGTGCACTTCCTCCGCGCCGTTGTCCAGCAGGGTCTGGGCCGCCTTGCAGAGCGTGCCGGCCGTGTCGCAGATGTCGTCGACGATGATGCATTTCTTGCCCGTCACGTCCCCGATGACGGTCATCTCCGATACTTCGCCGACCTTTTCCCGCCGCTTGTCCACGATGGCAAGGGGGGCGTCGATACGTTTTGCCAGCTCCCGCGCCCTCGCCACGCCGCCGACGTCCGGCGACACGATCATCACGTCACCAAGCGAGCCCTGAAACTGCGTCATGATGTCCAGCGCAAAGACGGGCGAGGCATAAAGGTTGTCCACCGGAATATCGAAAAACCCCTGGATCTGCGCGGCGTGCAGATCCATCGTCAGCACGCGCTCTATGCCCGCCTCGACGATCATGTTCGCGACCAGCTTGGCCGAGATTGGCGTACGGGCCTTGGTCCGACGGTCCTGCCGCGCATAGCCGAAATACGGAATCACCGCCGTGATGCGCTTGGCCGACGACCGGCGCAGTGCATCCGCCATGATCAGCAATTCCATCAGGTTGTCATTGGCGGGGTTCGACGTGGGCTGGATGATGAACATGTCCTCGCCCCGGACATTTTCGTAGACCTCGACGAATATTTCCTGGTCGTTGAAACGCTCGACCCTCGCATCGCAAAGCCCGACGCTCACGCCCCTGTGCATCGACATTCTGCGCGCGACGGCATTGGCAAGCGGCAGGTTCGCGTTGCCGGAAATGAGTTTCGGCTCTGGCGTGGTCGGCATGAAGATTGTCCTTGGGATGGAAGCGTAACAGATTCGCGACGTTGAAACCCGATTAGCATGAGCTTAGCGTATGGCAAAGCTATGCCATGGGAGAGGCCGCGAAAATGGTGCATGTTGATTACTACCTCTCGACCTTGTCGCCGTTCGCCTATTTGGCCGGCACCCGGCTTGAGAATATCGCCGCGCGTCACGGGGCGACGGTAATCTACAAACCGCTCGATGTGCTCGCGCTGTTTGCCCGCACGGGCGGGCAGGCGCCCGCCGATCGGCACCCCAGCAGACTGGCCTATCGTGCTCAGGAACTGCCGAGGCAGGCGCGCAAGCAGGGCCTGCAACTCGATCCGCAACCTCGATACTGGCCGACGAACGCCGCGCCGTCCTCCTATGCGATCATCGCCGCGCAGCAGGCCGGCGGGGGGCACATGGGCCAGCTCGTGCACGGCATCCTGCGCGCCTGCTGGGCCGAGGAGCAGAACATAGCCGAGGACCACGTGATCAGGTCCTGCCTGGAAAAGGCGGGTTTCGACCCGGGGATTGCCGATAGCGGCTTGCTGAGCGGGGCCGAAACCTATGCCGCCAACCTTGAAGAGGCTGTTGCCGCCGGCGTGTTCGGCGTCCCGTTCTATGTCGTCGATGACGGGCAGATGTTCTGGGGCCAGGACAGGCTGGAAGACCTCGACGCACATCTCGGCGGCGACCTCTGAGCCATGCCCTATGGCGAGAAAGCGGGCGTCACGACCTTTTGGAAGAGCCTTGGTCGAGGCGCGCGCCCGGCGCTTGCCCTTCACTGCTCGTTGTCCAGTTCTGCCAGCTTTGCTTCTCTGGCCGACGTTCTGGTTGACGATTTCACCATCACGGCCTTCGACCTGCCGGGACACGGGCGCAGCGCCGATTGGGATGGACAGGGTGAAATCCAGCGCTTGACGATGGAGATCGCGAAGGAGTTCCTGTCGGAACAGGGGAGCGCGCACGTAATTGGCCATTCTTTCGGCGCCACGGTCGCCTTGCGGCTGGCGGTCGCGTGGCCCGCGCTCGTGCGTTCCCTCGTGCTGGTGGAGCCGGTCTTTTTCGCCGTGGCGCGCACGGATCACCCGGCGCTTCATCGGGCGCATCTGGAAAGGATGTCGGTCTGTACGCGCGCGATCGAGGCGGGGGACAATCCCGCGGCGGCCCGGGCGTTCCTCGGGGAATGGGGGGACGGGACACCGTGGTCGGGCCTGCCGCGGGAACAGCGTGCCGCCTTCGCCAAGCGGATGCCGCTGGTCGCGGCCGCCGAGGGCGCGCTCAACGATGATCCTGCCGGGCTGTTGTCGCCCGGGGCGCTGAGCACGCTCGACCTGCCCGTCCTGCTGATGGAGGGGAGCCTGTCGCCCGCCATCGTCGGCGTGATCCAGGAAGGGCTGGCGACGCGGCTGCCAAGGGCGGAACGCACGGTCATAATGGACGCGGGGCACATGGCCCCGGTCACGCACCCGGTCCAGGTCGGCGACGAGATACGGCGCTTCGTCACGCGGTCATGCGGGCTGGCGCGCGGCGCGCCCTAGCCGACCTGACGCCCCGCGCTCCACACGCCACGCACGACGGGAGTTCCGTCAAGTTCGCGAATGCGCACCATGTCCGCGCGCTGGCCCACGTGCAGCCTGCCGCGGTCGCGCAGGCCAACGGCGTCGGCCGGCGCCGCCGTCACCGTCGCGACGGCCCTCGGCAAGTCCTGCCAGATATGGCCCAGCCGGAAGGCCGACAGCAGCAGCGCGGACGGCACGTAATCCGAGGATACGATGTCCAGCAGCCCCTGCTCGGCAAGGTCGAGCGCCGAGACATTCCCCGAATGCGATCCGCCCCTGATGATGTTGGGCGCCCCCATCATGATGGCGATCCCCCTGTCGCGACAGGCGCGCGCCGCTTCCAGCGTTGTCGGGAACTCCGCGAAACCGACGCCGTTCGCTAGCGATGTCTCGACATGGTCGGTGGTGGTGTCGTCATGGCTGGCCAGAACGGCACCGAGCCGCCGCGCCTCGGTGATCGCGCCCCGTTCATGCGCCTCGCCATGGCGGGAGCGCAGGTCGACCAGATGCGCCACGTGGTCCTCGAACTCGGCATCGTTGACGCGGCGCTTGCCGTTCACATAGGTCCGTAGCTTCTCGAGCTCCCGGAACTGGCGGTGCCCGGGCGTGTGATCCATCAGGCTGACGATCCCGACCCCGTCGCTCTCGGTGAACTCGGCGAATTCTTCAAGCAGCGTTTCCGAACAGATCTCGGCCCTCAGGTGCAGGTAATGGCTGATGCGCAGGACGCCGGACGCCCGAAGCGCCAGCAACTCGTTGCTCAGCGCGCGTGAATATCGCTCGCGCCGCGACGGCTCCCCCGAAAGCGACCCCAGCCGGAGCGCGTCGAAAACGGTGGTGATGCCGGTCGAGGCAAGTTCACCGTCATGCGCCAGTATCGCCGAGAAGTGCGGCCAGTCGACCGCGGGCCGCGGCTCGATATGGCGTTCAAGGTTGTCGGTGTGCAGCTCGACCAGCCCCGGCATCACGCAGTCGCCCTCGCAGTCAAGGGCACCCGCCGGCACCCTCGTGCCTTCCGTGATGTCGACGATGCGCCCGCCCTTGACCGTCAGCCCCCCGCGGCACTCGCGTTCCGGCAGGATCAGCCTTGCGTTGGCAAACTCGATCGGGCGGGTGTCGCGCGCGTCAGCGCGGCCGCGGGGCAGTTCGTGAAGGCTGTTGGGTTTCATGCGTGGCATAATCCGTTCGCGGTTGGAGACTGCAGGGGCGCGCTGTTGCTGCGCCCGGCCATCGGCGGGCGCGCGGGTCGCGGCTCCGCGGGGCGCATCATCGCGGCCCCCGCGGCACATCGAGAAGGTCAAGCGCCGCGTCCACCGTCTCGGAAAGGGCGCCGTCGTTCAGCACCGTCCGGCACGCCAGCCCGTCCGGCAGCCGCGGGGCGGGGCGGGCCAGCCGCGCGGTGATGCTGTCATCGGTCTCCCGCCCGCGTTCCCGCAGGCGCCGGTCCAGCGTTTCGCGGCTGGCCGTCACGTGCAGCACCAGCAGCGACGGGAAGATCGCCACCGCGTCGGTCAGGGCCGTGCGCGACAGGTTGGCCATGCGTTGCGCGCCACGCTGCACATCGGCCAGCACGTCCGCCGGTATCCCGTAAAGCAGCCCGTGTACCTGCCAGTGCAGGCAGAAGTCGCCGTTGGCGACCCTGGCGCGGAACGCCTCGGGCGTGGCCGACGCGTAGGTTTCGCCGCCCATGCCGGGCGGGCGGGTGATGGTTCTTTGCACCGGCCGGATGATCGGCGCGGCCCGCGCGATGCCGCGCATCACGCTGTCCTTTCCGGCGCCCGACGGCCCCACGACCGCGATGAGCCGTCCGCCCGTCATGCCGCCGCTGCCGGGGTAAAGGCGGTCACGTCGATCATGCGATCGCAGAGGCGCGACCGCGCGGCCTCGTCATGGAAGATGCCGAGGATGGCCGCGCCGCGCGCCTTGGCATCCTCGATCAGTCCCATGACGACCTCGCGATTGCCGGCGTCAAGGCTTGCCGTCGGTTCATCGAGCAGAAGCACCGGGTACCGGTACGCGAACCCCCGCGCGATATTGACCCGTTGCTGTTCACCCCCCGAAAACGTCGTCGGAGAGAGAGACCAAAGCGCGCGCGGTATGTTCAGCTGTCCGAGCAGGTCCGCCGCCGTGGCGCGGGCGGGCTCGGCAGACATGCCTGTTGCGCGCAACGGCTCGGCCACGACGTCCAGCGTCGGCACGCGCGGCACGACGCGCAGGAACTGGCTGACATATCCCAGCGTCTCGCGGCGCATCCGCAGGATTTCCCTGGGTGTCGCGCCACTCACCTCTGTTTCCCCGACCCGGATGCACCCGCCATTGGCCAGGTAGTTGCCGTGGATCATTCGCATCAGGGTCGACTTGCCGGATCCGGACGCGCCGACCAGCCCGACACATTCGCCTTGCCCGACAGCAAGGCAAGCCCCCTCCATGACCCGGATGACGGCGCCGCCCTGATTGTGCAGCGTGAATGTCTTGGTCAGGTTCTCGATTTCGATCATCGCGCGCGGTGTCCCTTTGAGCATGATGTCAGACCTGCAGTACGCTGGAGACCAGAAGTTGCGTGTACGCGTGCTGCGGATCGTCCAGCACCTGGTCGGTCAGGCCGCTTTCCACGACATGACCATCCTTCATCACCATGAGCCGATCCGCCAGTAGCCGCACCACGGCCAGATCATGGGTCACGATGATGGCTGAAAGTCCCATGTCGCGCACCAGCCCCCGCAGGAGATCGAGAAGCCGCGCCTGAACGCTCACGTCCAGGCCGCCTGTCGGTTCATCCATGAAAACCAGCCGAGGCCCCGTCACGAGGTTACGGGCGATCTGCAGCCGCTGCTGCATCCCCCCCGAAAAGGTGACGGGGCGGTCATCCATGCGCGCCGGGCTGATCTCCACCCGTCCCAGCCAGTCATTGGCGGTATCGCGGATGCCGCCGTAGTGACGCTCGCCAACGGCCATCAGCCGTTCACCGACATTGCCGCCCGCGCTTATCCCCATGCGCAGGCCGTCCCGGGCGTTCTGGTGAACAAAGGCCCAGTCCGTGCGCGACAGCATCCGGCGCTCGGCCTCGGGCATCGTGACGGTGTCCCGCGGGCCATCGGCGCGGGTATCGAAGACGACTTCGCCGCGATCCGGTTTCAGGTGGCCCGCAAGGCAGTTCAGCAGCGTGGATTTGCCCGAGCCGCTTTCGCCGACGATCCCCATGACCTCGCCCGGGAAAAGGTCGAAGGCCACGTTCTTGCAGCCAAGATGATCGCCATAGCTTTTCGCGATGTTGCGGACGGTCAGCAAGGGTGAGGCAGACGTGGTCATGCCGCGCTCCTTCCGCGATGCCCGGCGGCTTGCCGCTTTTCGCAATAATCCGTGTCCGAACAGACGAACATGCGCGTTCCCGCGTCATCGGTGATCAACTCGTCCAGATAGCTGCCGTCCGCGCCGCACAGGTCGCAGGTTTCATCGGCCTTGGTCGCGGCGAACGGGTAATCCTCGAAATCGAGGCTCGCGACTTTCGTGTGGGGCGGTAGGGCATAGATGCGCTGTTCCCGCCCGGCGCCGAAAAGCTGGATCGCGGCGCAATCCGACATCTTGGGGTTGTCGAACTTCGGGATCGGCGAGGGATCCATGATGTAGTCCCCTTCGACAAGCACCGGATAGGCGTAGGACGTGGCGATATGCCCGTGCAGGCTGATATCCTCGTAGAGCTTGACATGCATGAGCCCGTATTCGCCGAGGCTGTGCATCTTGCGCGTTTCCGTCTCGCGCGGTTCGAGGAACCGTAGCGGTTCGGGGATGGGCACCTGATAGACGATGACCTGTCCGTCGGTCAGCGGTGTTTCAGGGATGCGGTGCCGTGTCTGGATGACGGTCGCCTCCCGCGTGTCCGTGGTCGTGTCGATACCCGCCGTGCGTTCGAAGAACCGGCGGATCGAGACGGCATTCGTGGTATCGTCGGCGCCTTGGTCGATCACCTTGAACCGGTCCTCGGGGGCCATGATGGCGGCGGATACCTGCACGCCGCCTGTGCCCCAGCCATAGGGCATGGGCATTTCGCGGCTGGCGAAAGGCACCTGGTAACCGGGGATGGCCAGCCCCTTGAGGATGGCGCGCCTGATCATGCGTTTGGTCTGTTCATCCAGATAGGCGAAGTTGTAGGCCTCAGACGTCACAGCAGCCCCCTTTCGGTCAGATCGGCGTCCAGTTTCACCGGCGTTTCAAAGAGATGCGTTTGCCATCCGGCCGCCTGTGCGCCCGCGATGTTCGCCGGGCTGTCATCGACCAGCAGGCAGTTTTCCGGGCCGACGCCGGCACGCGCGCAGAACAGGTCGAAAATCGCCGCTTCGGGTTTCACCAGCCCGACCCGGCCCGAAACGATGGTCACGCCGAACACGTCATGCAGCCGCGGGTGCAGCGTCAGGCCGATGGGCCACGTTTCGGCCGACCAGTTGGTGATCGCGTGAATGCCGTATCCCCGGCGCCTGAGGCGCTCCAGCAGCTTCCAACTGTCCTCGATCGCATCCCGCACGGTAAGCGCGAAGCGGTCGGTATACCGCGCAAGCAGCATCCGATCATCGGGGTCGCTGATTTCCTGTGCCAGCGTCCCGAAACGCTCGCCACGGTCGGCGCGAAGGTTAAGGGCGTGGAAATCCGTCCGCTCAAGGAAATGCAGCACCTCGTCGCGGTCATTCAGGTCCGGCAGGAAGGCCGGTACCGGGTCCCACCGCACCAACACGTTGCCGATATCGAACACCACCGCGGTCATTCCGCCGTGTCCTCTTCCGGCAGCTTCGCCGAGTCGCGTCGCAATTGCCGCACCAGTTCCATCTCGCTCTGGAAGTCGACGTAATGCGGCAGCTTGATATGCTCGAGGAATCCGGTCGCCTGGATGTTGTCGGCATGGCTGAGCACGAATTCCTCGTCCTGCGCCGGCGCGCCGCTATCCTCCTCGCCCAGTTCCCGCCAGCGCAGCGCCCGGTCCACCAGCGCCATCGCGATGGCCTTGCGCTCGGTCTGGCCGAACACCAGGCCGTAGCCGCGCGTGAACTGCGCCGGTTCCGTCTTCGACCCGGTGAACTGGTTCACCGTCTCGCATTCGGTCAGCGTGATTTCCCCGATCTCTATGGAAAATCCCAGTTCGGGGATGTCCATCTCGACCGCCACGGCGCCGATCCGCAACTCGCCGACGAAGGCATGGTTGCGCGCATAGCCCCGCTGCGTCGAATAGGCGAGACTGAGCAGGAAGCCCTCGTCGGCCCGTGTCAGGGCCTGCAGGCGCAGCGCCCGGCTGGCGGGCAGGCTCATCGGTTCGCGCGTCAGGTCGGGCGGTGTCTCGTCGCTTGCGGGCTCTGTCTCGATCAGGCCCTCGTTGTTGAGAAACCCGGTGACATGCGGCGTCCGGGCCGTGCGGGGGGCGGCCGCCGGTGCCTCGGGAGAATCGCCGTCGGCTGCCAGTTTGAAATCCAGCAGGCGGTGCGTGTAGTCGAAGGTCGGGCCGAGGATCTGGCCGCCGGGCGCATCCTTGAAGGTGGCCGAAATCCGCCTGTCGCAGGCCATGTCGGCGGTGTTGACCGGCTCGGAGGTACCGAAACGCGGCAGCGTGGTGCGATAGGCGCGCAACAGGAATATCGCCTCGATCAGGTCCCCGCGCGACTGCTTGATCGCCAGCGCGGCAAGGTCGGGGTCGTGGATCGAGCCTTCGGCCATGACGCGATTGACCGACAGCGCCAGCTGTTCGCGTATCTGCGCGACGCCGAGTTCGGCAACCGCGGTGTCGCCGCGCCGCTCCTCGGCCAGCCACGCATGGGCATTGTCGATGGCGCGTTCGCCACCCTTGACCGCCACGTACATTACAGGACCTCTGTCGATCGGGGCAGGGCGGCCAGCCGCCCGCCGCAGGTGAACAGGAAATCGAGCCCCAACGGGAACGTTTGCGCGTTTTCCCGGAAGGCACGTGTTTCAGGAAGCGATAGCTGCGCCTCGTCCCTGATGCCGGGGCCGCGCAGGGTGGCGCCGTCCGTGCTCAGCCCGGCAAGCTCGACGATCAGCGTGGCGGACTGGTCGGGGTATTCCGGGTTTCCCCGGCGGTACTGCGACAGCGGCAACAGGCCATCCCAGTCACCTAAGGCAAAGGCGGCCGCGTCAGCGGCCGCAACCGGCGCGCCGGTATGGAACGTCACCCATGCGCGCGTTTCGGGCGTGTCGAACCCGGCCGCCAGATGCAGCGGGGTGTCATGATCACACAAAGTCAGCACAACCGCCCCGGCGGCGGGTGACATCGGCGGTGGGGGCACGGCCCCTTTCACGCTCTCGATCCGGCCCGGACGCGCCATGGCCTCCATGATGGCGCGAAAGGCGTGCGCGGATGCTGTCGACGGATCGGCAAAGCCACCCTCCATTGCCTCGGCCCGCATCAATCCTCTCCTCTCGTCATGGTGAAGAAATCCACCTTCGTGGCGGCGGCCTTTGCGGCGCGGGCCGTTTTGCGCGCGCCTTCCTCTGCCAGAAGCGGGTCGAGCACGGCGGCCCGCACGGGTCCGGCATCGCTTGTCTGCAGCAAGGCATCCACCAGTGCAGCCGCCTGCGCATCCGCGGGGCGGCGGCCTTGCACATAGGCATGGCCCACCTCGCCCGTGCCAAGCCGCAGCGAGCACCGCGTCACGGTCATTTCGCCGATGTTGAACGGGGCGCCGGCGCCCCCCGCGCGGCCCCGGACCATGATGCTTCCGATCTCGGGGCGGCGCAGCCACTCGTAGTCCGGCCCGGCGCCCGCGCTTTCGAACAGGTCCGCGACCCGGCCATCCGGCGACCGGGCCAAAAGGCCCATCCACGCCTGACGATCAGATTCTGCCCCGGTTTCATCTGCCATCTCGACAAGTCCGCAAATTACTATACAACTAGACACATTATGGCAGATCGACCGTATCAGGACCAGAAAGGAATTATGAAAGTTGGGTGACGAGTCAGAAAGCGGCCGCGGCACGCCACTGTGGAAAACGATTTGCGACAGCCTGCGCGAAGATATCGCCGAGCGGCGCTACGACGTGGGCGCCAAGCTGCCGACCGAGGCGCAGCTGGCCGGCCGGTTCGGCGTGAACCGCCACACGGTGCGCCACGCGATCAAGCACCTCGTGGCCGAGGGCATCGTGCGGACGCGCCGCGGGTCGGGTGTTTTCGTGACGTCGCAGCCCACCGATTACGCGATCGGCAAGCGCGTCCGGTTTCACGAGAATATCCGCGCCGTCGGCCAGAAGCCGGGGCGGGAGGCGCTGCAGATCGAAACGCGAACAAGCGCCGAAAGCGAAGCGCGCGCCCTGCAGATCGCGCCGGGCGCCCCCGTCTGCGTTTATCGTGGCCTGTCATTGGCCGATGCCATGCCGATCGCGCTCTTTGTCAGTGTTTTTCCGGTTCAGCGTCTGCCCGAGATCGAATCTGCCCTCAGGGCGCAGGACAGCGTGACGCGCGCGCTCGAACAGGTGGGCGTTCACGATTACACGCGCGTCTCGACGCGGTTGACCGCGGTCGTCGCGGATGCCGCGCAGGCCCTGCATCTGCAACTGCGCGAAGGCGCGCCGCTGTTGCGGTCCACCAGCTTGAACGCGGATACCGATGGCCGACCGGTGGAGTACGGGCGGACATGGTTCGCGGGCGACCGCGTGACCCTGACGCTGGAGGATTGACCGAACGGTTATCCGCCGTGCTTTTCCAGGAAAGATTCGGCGTCCAGGTGCCGGAAATCCTCCAGCGCGGCGCGCAGGCGCTCGTGGCGCCAGTCCCACCAGCCAAGGGCGATCAAACGCTCGGCAATGGCCTCGGGTTGCCGGCGGCGCAGCGGTTTGGCAGGGGTTCCCGCCACGATCGTGTAAGGCGCGACATCCCGTGTCACCACGGCCCCGGCTGCCACCACCGCGCCGTGCCCCACGGTGACATCCGGTTTGATCATCGCCCCGTGGCCCAGCCACGTGTCGTGGCCGATATGGCTGCGGCGCGATTTCCGGTGACGGAAGAACGCGTCGTCCGGGGCGGCGTCATCCCAGTAATCCGACGACCGGTACATGAAATGATGCAGGCTTGCCCGGTCCAGCGGGTGATCCGTTGCCCCGATCCGCACGAAACTGGCGATGTTCGCGAACTTGCCGATCGTCGCGTTCGCGATATCGGCGTAGCGGTCGCAATACGAATAATCCCCGATCTCGGCATGCGAAATGCGGCTGCCGCGGCCGATTTCCGTGAAGTTCCCGAAGCTCGACTCCGTTATGTCGCACCATTCGTGAATGACCGGGGCGTTTTCCATCAGTCTGGGCATGTCAATCACGCTGGTTCCGACCGATCAGCCGGCCGCGCAGCCAGCCCGAGAAAGTGTCCATCAGCATCACCGTCAGGATGACGAGAACGATGTAATAGCTGACCTCTTCCCAGTCCTTCTGGGTGATGATCGCCTGTGTCAGCATCAGCCCGATCCCGCCGCCCGTGATCGCGCCGATGACGGTGGCGCTGCGCGTGTTGGATTCGAGGTAGTACTGAACCTGGCTCAGCAATATCGGCGTGATTTGTGGAATGACGCCGAAACGATACCGTTGCAGCGGCTTGGCCCCCGTGGACCGGATGCCCTCGGTCTGTTTCTCGTCGATGTTCTCGATCGCTTCGGAAAACAGCTTGCCGAAGCTGCCGCTGTCCGTCAGCAGGATCGCTAGGCTGCCGGTCAACGGCCCGGGTCCGAAGGCGCGGGCAAGGATGATCGTCCAGATCAGCGCATCCACCCCGCGCACGAAATCGAAAACCCGCCTGATGGCAAGCCGCACAGGCGTAAGGCGATTGAAATTGCGCGCGGCGACAAAGGCCAGTGGGAGCGCCACGATCGCGGCGCCCATCGTCCCGAGAAAGGCCATCAGAACGGTCTCGAACATGGCCCACATCACGTCCTTGTGCTGCCACATGCGATTGTTCCACACGTCGTGCAGGATGGCCGCGATGTTGCTTTTGCCGGGCACGACCCTGTCGCCGGAAAACGCCAGCCCGACAAGCTCGCCAAAGCTCTTGCCGTAAAACGGGCTGTCGAGCGTGAACCAGAACAACTCCCACCCGAAATGATAGCGCATCACCTCGGTACGCGCTTTCGTCAGGATTATCCGGCCCGCATCCGTCGTGATGTCCACGCGTGTCGAACTGGCGCTAATCCATTCGGGCACCTCGTCGGAAGGCAGATCCAGACCGACGCCTTGCCGCCGCGATACCGTCGCGTTGATGATACCGTATCCGGGCACGTCATAGCGCAGCGTGTTCTCGTCGATCGTTACCTCGTGCCCGCCGGACAGGTCCACGATGGCGCGCTCCTCGCCGGCGCGTGTCACCCAGTCCGGGCTCATGCCGTCGGGGTAGGTCCCCTTTCTTTCGCCCTCGACCGCCAGCGTGATTCCCCCCGTGCGGTTGTCGCGGGTGACATGCGTCTTGTAGCTGTAGCTGTCGGCGACAAGCACCCGGGCGTTGTCCAGCCGCGCACGCTCCATCAAGCCGGGCAGATCAAAGGCGAAGAAGATGTAGCAGAAATAGGCAAGCACGACTGCCGGCACCGCAAGCGCGATCATTTGTTTGCGGCGAAACAGTGAAGTGATTTCAGTGGTTTGCGGCGGGTCCTGCGTTATCGAAGTCATGGCTTACCTCGCGCCTGTCAACTGGTTGCGGAAATGGCCTGAAAGCTGGTCGAAAAAGACGATCGCCCCGAAAAGCAGCAGAAAGATCGCCGCAACCTCGTCATAGCGCCCCTGGCCCCAGCTGAACGCGTTCTTCAGGTCGTAACCGATACCGCCCGAGCCCACGAACCCGAGGATCGCCGAGGCCCGGATATTGATCTCGAACCGCAGGAGCGCATAGCTCAGGTAGTTGGGCGCAACCTGCGGTATGACGCCAAGAACCATGCGCTGGCTCCACGAGGCGCCAACCGATTGCAGACCTTCGACCGGGTTGAGCGATGCGTTCTCGTTGACCTCGGAAAACAGCTTGCCCAACGCACCGACCGTATGAAGCGCGATGGCGATCATCGCCGGTACTGGCCCGCCGCCCATGATGAAGATCAGCACGAGCGCGATCACGATTTCGGGGATGGCCCGCAGGATATCCATCAACCGCCGGAAAAGCGGGATGAGGCGGGGCCAGCGTGCCAGCCCGCGGGTCGACAGGAGCGAGATCATCAAGGCCAGCACCGCCCCGAGCAGCGTCGATGCGGCGGCGATGTTGATCGTTTCGATCAATGACGGCAGGAATTTCCACATGAGCCCGGGCAACAGGGCGATCTTGTCGCCGGCTTCGCTCAGCACTTCGCCGGGAAAAGTGAATATGTTGGTTATCCCGTCCCAGAAACCGCCGGCGTTGCGATCGTCCGCAACCATGAAACCGGAGGCCATCAACGCGACAAATACGACCAGGACGATGCCCCCGTACATGCGCTTGCGCCGCGTCATTTCCAGGTACTGCGCCCGGATGTTGTCGATGCTGTCGGCCGCTCCTGCGGATACGCTCGCCTCGCTCATGCCGTTTCCTCGTATGAAAAGGCCGGGCCCCACCATGGGACCCGGCCGTTGATCAGCCGCGAAGGCTTACATCTTGGATTTGCGCGCCTCGATGATCGAGGTGTAGGCGTCATGGTCGATCGGCTGGAAGCCGAGGGCTTCACCGGCCATGAAGCTGTAGGCGCAATCCGGGTCCATGTAGGGCAGAGACGCCGTCAGCGAGGTGATGTCGATCTTGACGCGCTCGGGCAGGGCAGTGCGCAGAACGATCGGGCCCTCGGGGATGGGTTTGGATTTCCAGACCTCGACCAGTTCGTTCATGTTGACCAGCCCGGCATCCGCGGCCTTGCGCAGCGCGCCGGAATTGTAGCCGTCTTCCCATGCACCCATGCCATCGGCCCAGGTCACGCCGCCGTCCACGTCACCGTTGGCGACGGCAACGATCGTCTGTTCGTGGCCGCCGGTAAACTTGACCTCGGCGAAGTAGTCGCCGGACTTCATGCTGGCGCCGGTTTCCTGCGGTATCTCGATCGACGGGATCAGGTAACCACTCGTGGAATTCGGATCGCCGAACCCGAAGGTCTTGCCCTCCATGTCTTCCAGCGAGGCGATGCCGCTGTCCTTGCGCGCAAAACCGATCGAGTGGTAACCGTACGAGCCGTCCGTGTTGGTCTTTACCATGATCGGCTCAACGGCATCAGGGTCCGTCAGCCATGTTTTCGCATAAGCGGAGGCGCCGAGCCACGCCATGTCGATTGTACCGCCCAGAAGGCCCTGGATGACACCATCATAGTCCGCAGGTGTGAACAGCTTAACCGGCACACCGAGCAGTTCCTCAGCCTTGGCGCGGTAGCACTCGTTCGACGCCATGCGGTCCTGCGCATTTTCGCCGCCGAGGATGCCGATGCGGAATTCCTCGATCTTGTCCTGGGCCATGGCCGGACCGACCAGAGCAGTGGTTGCCACAATGGCAGCAAACAGTTTCTTCATGATGTCCTCTTTTCAGTACTTGAGGGATTGGTCTCGTCGAAGAGTTTCGACGAGGGTGAAAAGCTCAGGCGCTCGCTTCGACTTCGCGATGCTGATTCGGCGGCTCCGCATCCTTCCGAACATGCTGCAGCGAGGTCGATGTGCTGCTCTCGGAAAAAGTCGCATCCGCGCCATAGATGTCGCGTGCCACGCCGCTCGTCAGTTGGGCAGGCGTCCCGTCAAAGACGATCCGGCCGTGCAGCATGCCGATGACCCTGTCGCAGTAGCGGCGCGCGGTATCCAGCGTGTGGAGGTTGGCGATCACCGTGCGGCCGTCTTCCTCATGGATGCGGCGAAGCGAATCCATGACGATTTGCGCGTTCATCGGGTCGAGGCTCGCGATCGGTTCGTCCGCAAGGATGATTTGCGGGTCCTGCATGAGCGCCCGTGCGATGGCCACGCGCTGTTGCTGGCCTCCGGACAGCGATTCGGCACGCTGTGCGGCAACGCTCGCGATACCCAGCCGGTCGAGGATGTCGATCGCCCTGTGAATATCGGCGCCGGGATAGTAATTGAACAGGGTTGCCAGCGTCGACCGTTGATTGAGCGTGCCGTGCAGGACGTTCGACACCACGTCCATGCGCGGCACGAGGTTGAACTGCTGGAAGATCATGGCACAGCGGGATTGCCACTGGCGCTTCTCGTGCCCGGACAAGGATGTGATCGCCGTAGCTTCGAACGTGATTTGCCCGTCTGACGCATCTGTCAGCCGATTGATCATGCGTAGCAACGTCGACTTGCCCGCGCCGGACCGTCCGATGATGCCGATCATGGCGGGTCGGTCCACGGCGAATGTTGCGCGATCCACCGCGACATTGCCGCCGAACTTTTTTGTTAAGCTGTCTACAGATAGCATTGCCACCCCCTGGTGAGTTACTGGGGTCGCTACATGGCGGACGTATCACATTCATGTCGGTTTGACTTCAGAAACGTGACAATCGGGCCCGCGCATGAACCGGGGTGCCGATGCGCGGTGGTGCCGGGTTGTCAGTGGCCCGGTCTGATTTTTGCACTTTTCTCGGATGAATAGGTTTTTCCGGTAGGCGATGGACCTGGTGCGCCGGGTAACGTGTCGAGGGCAGGACCTTCAGCATCGTTCTTCCGCTCAAAGATGGCTGATTGCCGAGGTTGAGGAGTGGTTGATCCCCGCGTTCGGTGGTTGTCATCAAACTGTTACGTGAATGTCGCAAAAGCGTATTGCCAGCCCGTTAGCTCACGGTCGGCGGGTGCCACCTCTAGACGAACCCTCGGCATCCGGTAGGACACAATAGGAGCTTCCTAATGAAATTCGCAAAACTGACCGCCTCTGCTCTGGCGATCGCTGCCGTTTCCGCGACAACTGCCGCAGCCCGTGATCAGATCCGCATCGTCGGATCCTCGACCGTGTTTCCTTTCTCCACAGCCGTGGCAGAACAGTTTGGCAAATCGACTGATTTCGCCACGCCTGTCGTTGAATCGACAGGCTCGGGCGGCGGCCTCAAGCTGTTCTGCGCCGGTGTCGGCGAAGAGCACCCCGATGTGACCAACGCATCGCGCCGCGTCAAGATGACGGAAGTGAAGACCTGCGCCGAGAACGGTGTCGACTTCACGGAAGTCGTCGCGGGCTATGACGGCATCGTGATCGCGAACGCGAAATCCGGCCCCGACTTCGAACTGACGCTTGGCCAAGTCTGGCAGGCGCTCGCGGCGAACGGTCCCATGCCCACGACATGGGACGAGATCGACCCGACGCTTCCGGCCGAGCAGATCGAGGTTCTCGGACCGCCGCCGACATCGGGCACGCGCGACGCTTTCGAAGAGCTCGCAATGGAAGCTGGCTGCGAGCAAGCAGGCGGCGACGACTGCGAAGAGAGCGGCATGCACATCCGTGAAGACGGTGCCTATGTCGAATCGGGTGAAAACGACAACCTGATCGTCTCCAAGCTGGAAGCCAATGACCGCGCCCTCGGCATCTTCGGCTTCTCGTTCCTCGATCAGAACGCCGACGCCCTGAAAGGCGCTGTCGTCGACGGTGTCGAGCCGACTTTCGACAACATCGCCTCGGACGAGTATCCGGTGTCGCGCTCCATGTATTTCTACATCAAGCACGCGCATGTTGACGTGATCCCCGGTGTTATCGAATACGCCAAGGAATTCGTGAACTCCAATGGCCCCGATGGCTACCTCACCGAACTTGGCCTGATCCCCGTTGGCGCCGATGTCATGGCAGCCAACAAGGAAGCGGTCGAGAACCTCCCCGCGCTGACAGAAGACAACTACTGATCCCGGTAACGATATTGTCTCCGAGGGCGGCCTGGGCCGCCCTCGGTCCTCTCGTCTCGCCGGGGCCCGCTCGGCGAAATCTCAGTCCTGCTGCTGCTTCCCGGAGCCTGCCAGATGGTATTCACACTGACATTGGTCATTTTCGTGCTCGCGGTTGCCGCATACATGGCGTCCAGACGCCGCGCCCTGCAGATCGGGGGCGATGCACCGGCCACCCTTCATTCGCGACCGTCCTATCATGGCTTGCACAGCCTCCTATGGGTTCTGATAGCCGGATGGGGCATCCTCATCGTGCTGGTTGTGTTCGGCAACTGGTGGATCACATCCAGCCTCATGTCCGACATCGGTGAAGCGCTTCCGGACAAAGAGTACATCGAGCACCAATTGATCCTCTCCGACGCCCGCGCGATTTCGGAAGGGCGCATCTCTTCGGTGTCCGACCCGCTGCGCGAGCGGATCGCCGGCCGTTTCTCGACGATGAGCGCGGTTCACACCTGGGCGCTCATTGTCGGCAGCCTCGGAGCAGCGCTCCTTGCAGGCTATCTTTCCTATTCCCGCGTCGCTGTCGAGTGGCGCGCGCGCAACCACTCCGAAAACGTGATCCGCTCGATCCTGCTGGTCACGGCGGCCATCGCCATCCTGACCACCATCGGCATCATCCTGTCACTGATTTTCGAGACTTTCCGGTTCTTCGAAGCGATCGACTGGCAGCTTCACAAATATCTCTTCGGCACCACCTGGAGCCCGCTCTCGGGCGTCTTCGAGGGCAAGTTGGACGCCGAGAAGGTCGGGGCGCTTCCGCTTTTCGCCGGGACATTGCTGATTACGGCGATCGCGATGCTCGTGGCGGTGCCCGTGGGGCTCTTCGCCGCGATCTACCTGTCAGACTTTGCCTCGTCCAGCGTCCGCTCGGTCGCCAAGCCCATGCTGGAGGTGCTCGCCGGTATCCCGACGGTGGTCTACGGCTTCTTCGCCGCAATTACCCTTGCGCCTTTCCTCCGCGACAGCGGCGAGGCCATTGGAATTCAGGTCGCCTCCGAGTCGGCTCTCGCCGCGGGGATCGTCATGGGCATCATGATCATTCCTTTCATCTCCTCGCTCTCGGACGACGTCATCAACGCGGTCCCGCAAACCTTGCGCGATGGCTCGCTCGCGGTTGGTGCGACCCGGGCTGAAACCATCAGGCAGGTCGTCTTGCCCGCGGCTTTGCCGGGGATTGTTTCGGCCGTCCTGCTGGGGATAAGCCGGGCCATCGGCGAAACGATGATCGTTGTCATGGCCGCGGGGCAGGGGGCAAACCTGACTGCCAACCCTCTCGAAGCGGTGACCACCGTGACCGTGCAGATCGTGGCGCTGATCACCGGTGACACCGAGGCCTCAACAGCCGCCGGACCGGCCTTTACCCTGGGCTTCACACTGTTCGTGATGACCCTTCTCATGAACATGGCGGCGCAACGCCTTGTGGCAAAATACCGTGAACGGTACGACTGAGGAAGCTTGATACAATGTCTGATATGACCTCTCAGCCAGAGATTGAACGTTTCGATCACGGCAGTATCACCGCCGTACCGGCGCGGCTGAAAAAACGGCGTGCATCCGAATTCCGCCTCAAGACTTACGGGATAATTGCGATTTCCATCGCCGCACTGGCGCTTGTCTCCCTGCTCTGGAGTGTCGTCTTCAAGGCGTCCTATGCCATGACCGAGCATTACATCGTTGCCGATGTCACGCTTGATGCCGAGACATTGGAGATCGACGAGGACACAGCGGCCGACCAGATCGTGCGCGGCGATTACGACGCCGTGACAACCGAGATGCTGCGAGACTTGTTTCCGATGGCCTCGGGCCGGACGGAGCGCCGCGCCCTCAAGGATCTCGTGTCGGGCGGGGCGGCGTTCGAGCTGGGCGATGTCGTGGCCGCGGATCCCGATCTTGTCGGCGAGACTGTCTCCTTCGCCTTCCTGGCGTCGGACGTGACAGACCTTTATCTCAAGAATGAGTATGGGCGCCTTGTCGAAAAGGATGTTTCCGGCAAGCTCTCCGTCAGCGAGGCCGCGGAAGGCGATCTGGTCATCTCGACAAGCACCAACGACTTTGCCGAGGCGCTCGAGACCGTGAAGCGGCATCTCTACGAAGATGCGGACTCCCTGCGGGTCAAGGCCGCCCGGCAGGCCAACGCAGTTTCCGTCTATACCGAGCGTGCCGAGGCGGCCGAGACCGAAGAGGACCGCGCAACCCTGATGGCGAAGGCGGAGAAGGCGCGTGTTGCCGAGCAGGCGTTGCTCGATGAGGCCGCGGCGCTGGAAGATCGGGCCGCCGGGGCCGGTGGCAGCGAGACGGTCGACGACGAGAACATCTCGCTTCTGATCAAAGCCGGTGGCGGCTGGATTCGGCTTTCGGAACTCAACCGCAGCCAAGCGCGCGGTGAGATGCTGACCGGGGTCTCGCTTCCGATCGAGAACGAGACTGAATGGCAATTTTTCACGACCACGATGCCGGAGGCCTCGCGCAAGGTATCCGACAACCAGATTGTCTGGATCGAAACTCTCAGGGAACGCGATCAAATCGAAGAGGTCTTCAATTGGCGGTTCTTCACCTCGGCCGACAGTCGCGCACCGGAGCTGGCCGGTATCCGTGGGGCGCTTGTCGGCTCCCTTCTGACCATGCTGGTCACCTTCGCGCTCGCCTTCCCGATCGGCGTTCTTGGCGCAATCTACCTTGAGGAATTCGCCCCGAAGAACCGCTTCACCAACTTCATCGAGGTCAATATCAACAATCTCGCGGCGGTGCCTTCGATCGTCTTCGGGCTGCTTGGCCTCGCGGTCTTTCTCAATGTCTTCGGCGTGCCGCGTTCGGCGCCGCTCGCGGGTGGCATTGTGCTCGCCCTTATGACCCTGCCAACGATCATCATCGCGGCCCGCGCCGCGATTCAGGCCGTGCCCCCCTCGATCCGTGAGGCCGCGCTCGGTGTGGGCGCGTCGAACGTGCAGGCAAGCTTTCATCACGTCTTGCCGCTGGCCATGCCGGGCATCCTGACCGGGACGATCATCGGCATGGCGCAAGCCCTCGGAGAGACCGCGCCGCTGATCATGATCGGCATGGTCGCCTTCATTGTCGAAGTGCCGACAAGCATCACCGACAGTGCTTCGGTGCTGCCCGTACAGGTCTTCCGCTGGTCGGACTTTCCCGAACGCGCATTCGAGGCCCGCACAGCCGCGGCGATCTGCGTCTTGCTGGTCTTTCTGGTTCTGATGAACCTTCTCGCCATCGTCCTGCGTCGCCGCTTCGAACGTCGCTGGTAAAGAAAGGACCTACAATGTACGACACTATGAAAGCGGAGAGCGCCTTGGAAACGAAAGACATAAAATTTTCCGCAAGGAAGGTCCAAGTCTTCTACGGGGAAACACAAGCGATCAAGGACGTGGACGTCGACATCGAAGACAAGACCGTCACTGCCTTCATCGGCCCGTCAGGCTGTGGCAAGTCGACCTTCCTGCGCTGCCTGAACCGAATGAATGACACGATATCGGTCTGCCGGGTCGAGGGCGATATCAGGCTCGACGGCGAGGACATCTATGACAAGAAAGTCGATCCCGTGCAGTTGCGGGCCAAGGTCGGCATGGTTTTCCAGAAACCCAACCCCTTTCCCAAGTCGATCTACGACAACGTGGCCTACGGGCCCAAGATTCACGGACTTGCCAAGAACAAGGCCGAGCTTGACGAGATCGTCGAGAAAAGCCTGCGGCGCGCGGCGCTTTGGGACGAGGCAAAGGACCGCCTAGACATTTCAGGCACGGGCCTGTCAGGCGGCCAGCAACAACGCCTTTGTATTGCCCGCGCCGTCGCCACGCACCCGGAGGTCCTGCTTATGGACGAGCCTTGCTCGGCGCTCGATCCGATCGCAACGGCGCAGGTCGAGGAACTTATCGATGAACTCAGGCAGCGATATTCGGTCATTATCGTGACCCACTCGATGCAACAGGCCGCGCGGGTCAGTCAGAAAACGGCATTTTTCCATCTGGGCAATCTTGTCGAGTTCGGCGAGACCGGACAGATTTTCACCAACCCCGAGGATGAGCGTACCGAAAGCTACATCACCGGACGGATCGGGTAAGGACATATCCAATGAGTGACTCCCATATCGCCTCTGCATTCGATCGCGACCTTGAAACCATTCAGGCCCAGATCATGAAGATGGGCGGGCTTGTCGAAGAGGCGATCCTGAACGCGGCGACATCGCTGGAAACCCAGGACGAGGAACTGGCCGAGCAGGTAAGGGAAGGTGACCGGGCCATCGACTTGCTCGAGGAGCAGATTAACGAGGAAGCTGCCCGCGTGATCGCGCTACGGGCGCCGACCGCGATCGACCTGCGGCTCATCCTCTCGGTCATGAAAATCTCGGGCAATCTGGAACGGATCGGCGACTATGCCAAGAACATGGCCAAGCGCACCACCGTACTGTCACAGCTCAGCCCCGTGAACGGTGCCACGGCGGCCCTGCGCCGAATGGCCCGCGAAGTCGAGCGTATGCTGAAGGACGCGCTTGACGCCTATATTCAGCGCGACGCCGACCTGGCGCACGACGTGCTGCAGCGGGACCACGATGTCGACCAGATGTACAACGCGCTTTTCCGGGAATTCCTGACGTTCATGATGGAGGATCCGCGCAACATCTCACCCTGCATGCACCTTCATTTCATCGCCAAGAACACCGAGCGCATGGGCGATCACGTAACCTCGATCGCCGAGCAAGTCATATACCTTGTTACCGGAGATCTGCCGGAAGACGCGCGCCCCAAGAAAGACCAGACATCGACGGATCCCAACGTGACGCAGCCGCAGGGCTAACCTGGAGCTAATACAATGTCTTCGGACCGACCGACTGTTCTTCTCGTCGAGGATGAACTCGCGCAGCGCGAGGTGTTGGCCTACAATCTGGAGGCTGACGGTTTCAGTGTCGCCGCGGCAGAGAATGGCGAGGAAGCCCTGATGATGGTCGACGAGGTCGTCCCTGACGTCATCGTGCTGGACTGGATGCTGCCCAACGTTTCGGGGATCGAGGTGTGCCGGCAACTCAAGACGCGTTCGGAAACGCGGGCTGTCCCGATCATAATGCTTTCCGCGAGGTCAGAAGAAGTCGACCGTGTACGCGGCCTGGAAACCGGTGCGGACGACTACGTGGTGAAACCTTACTCGGTTGTGGAATTGATGGCGCGCGTGCGTGCACAGCTGCGGCGAACCCGCCCGGCGACCGTCGGGGAGCGGCTTGAATACGAGGACATCGTCCTTGATTCCGAGACGCACCGCGTGACCAGAGACGGCCAGTCGCTGAAACTTGGCCCGACGGAGTTTCGTCTGCTATCGACCTTCATGGAGAAGCCGGGACGGGTCTGGACGCGTGAGCAGCTTCTCGACCGGGTGTGGGGCCGGGATATCTATGTCGATACGCGCACGGTGGACGTCCACATCGGCCGCTTGCGCAAGGCGCTTTGTCAACATGGCGGAGACGACCCCCTTCGTACCGTGCGCGGTGCGGGGTACGCGCTCGGGTAACGGGTTCGTGCGACCGTCAGGGTGCGAAAGACTGCGAAAAGCCGACGGGCGTTGCCTGTTACGCTATCAAGTGAACACGGCCTTCGGCGGCCTCAGCGTCGGAATGGTCATGCGTGACCTGAAGCACTGGCAGTGATCTGGCCCGTGCTTTCTGGAAGACCAGCTCGCGCGTTTGCTGGCGCAAATCCGTGTCAAGTTTCGAAAAGGCTTCGTCCAGCAGCAGGGCGCGCGGCTCCGACATCAACGTGCGTTGCAACGCGACGCGCGCCCTTTGCCCGCCGGACAGGGTGGCAGGGTCGCGGTCGGCGAACCCGTCGAGGCCCACCTCGGTGAGCGCGTCCTCAACATGCTTCTGCCGCGCCGCGCGTCCTTTGATGGACGGTTTCAATCCGAACGCGAGGTTCCCTCCGACCGACATGTGCGGGAATAGGTGTTCGTCCTGAAAGAGGATCCCGACATGGCGCGCCTCCGTTGGCAGATCTGTCACGTCCCGTCCGCCCAGCAGGACGCGGCCGTACATGGTGAACTCCCGTGCCAAGGTTCCGGTGATCGCGGCAAGAAGGGTCGATTTTCCCGAGCCCGACGGCCCCATAACCGTGAGCACCTCGCCGGGCTCGATCGTGTCGTTCAGGCTGATCAAGGCGGTACTCTCCAGCTTGATCGTGACGTTCCACAGGCAGAGGCCGAGTGATGCAGGGCTGTCAGCCATTGAGCAGTCCTTTCCGGTTGCGCCAGATCACGCGCGGCAGGATCATCGCCACCGCGAACGGCACGAATGCCGCGGCCATCTGTGCAAGGGCATGCACGGCGATGGCGCGTCGGTCCCCGCCGGAAGCGAGCGCGACGGCTTCGGTGGTCAATGATGTCACGCGGCCCCCGCCGACAAGAAGCGTCGGCAGGTATTGTCCTACCGAGACGGCGAAGCCGATCGCGACGGCAACCAGTACCGGCCGAAGCAACATCGGAAGTCGCACCGCCCAGAGTACCTTGCCGGGGCTGGCGCCGAGTGCACGGGCGACGGTACCCTGTCTTGTATCCCAGGTCCGCCACGGATCAGATAGCGACAGGAACACGTAGGGCAGCACGAATATGAGGTGTGCGAGGATGACAGCGATGCGTTCGCTGTCGAGGCCAATCGCGATCGAGACGGTCTGGACGCCCCCCAGAAATGCAACCTGCGGAACGATCAACGGCAGATACAACAGCCAGATTGCGCGGTTGGCAGGGCGCAGGCCATGTCTGTATTCGGCTTCGAGGCAGCCCAGAACAAGCAGAACCGCGCACAAGGTTGCCGTTCCCGCGATCAGGAGGGTCTCGATGGCGGGCTCGACCAGACGGGGCCCGAACCGCTGCCACGAACGCAGGGAAAAGCTGTCGGGCATGACATCCGGGAATTGCCAGAAACCGGCCATTGACCAGACCATCTGTCCGGCCAGCCCGGCAATGAGCAATACCGCCGTCAGGAAACCGAGCATCAATGCGATGGCGCGCACCGCCGCGTCAACGCCCGGGTGGCCGCGGGCGCCGGACCGTATCCATCCTTGTCCGAGGCGGCCAATGAGGATTTCGGCCAAGCGCCAGAAGCCGAGGCCGGCGACGATCAAGGCCAGTTGTAGCATCGCCCCGGCAGCGGCTTGCAGCCGGAAGGCGAGGTCCGGATCATTCATCCAGCGAACGACCTGCACCGCGAGCGTGGGCGGCGTGTTCGGGCCGAGTATGATCGCCACGTCAACCACCGACATGGAAAACGCCAGAACCGCGTAGACCGGCAGGCGGATCTGGGAATAGACGATTGGAAACACGGTCTTGAGCCAGCCCGACACGCGCGCGTGGCCCAGTGACTGCGCCACGCGCAGGCTGGCCGCGGGACGGGCCTGGGTGAGGGCCGCCAACGTCATGAGAAGAAGGAAAGGCACTTCCTTCATGACCAGCCCGGCGATCATGCTCAAACCGGCAGGGTCCTGCAGCACCAGCAGGTCGGGCGGCTGTTCGAGACCGGTCACCCAAGGTGAGAGCGCGCGCAGGATCCAGCCGGAAGGCGTTACGAGAAAGGCAAAGCCGAAGGCGGCCGCTGCATGGGGAACCGACAGAAGCGGCGACAAGAGCCTTTCCATTACCCGAAACGCGCCTGTTCCGGCCCAGCCCGCGCAGACAAGGATGACGATGAGCAATGAAAAGGAGGTCGCGGCGAAACCCGACCAGATGCTCAGCAGTACCGCGGAGGGCAATCCCGGCCAGTCAAGAAGGGCGCGCATCGGCTCGAGCGTCACGCGGGTTGGGCCTACCGCGGGCATCAAGCCGAATGCCGGGGCAAGCGTGCCAGTGAGGCCCGCTACCACCGGCCCCAACATGACCAGAAGTGTCAGTCGGGGCACCCATGCAAGATAACCGGCGCGTGGCCCGTCGGTACGTGACGCCGATGCCGGCATGTCACCTGTCATCGACGGCCGGACCCGTGCCTGTCATTGCCCGGTGCCGAAACGTGCGATCCAGTCATCCTCCAGGCTCACCATCCAGCTCGGGTGCGGTTCGGGCAATGTTTTTCCCAGCTCGGCGGGGGCGAGTGTCGCCTCGCCAAGTTCGATAGCGTCAAAGAGCGCGCGATCAGCGGCGGTGAGCTTGTCCATCGCCAGAACCGTCCCGTTGCCCCAGATCGCCGGGTCCTGTTTCTTGGCTTGCGCTTCCGGTGAGAGCAGGAAGTTTGAAAGCACAAGCGCGCCTTCCTTGGCATTCGCATTGTACGGGATTGCCACGAAACTGGCGTTGCCGATCGTCCCGCCATCAAGGACATAGGTCCGAACGGATGGCGGCAATTCGAAATTGGCGATCGCGTTGGCCGGCTCGTTGGGATCGAAGCTGAGGGCGAGGTCGATTTCACTGTCGGCCATCAACTGGATCAACCGCGGGCCCGACTGCGGGTAGGCTGCGCCGCTGCGCCACAGGTTCGGTGTCAGGTCCTCGAGATAGGCCCAAAGCGGCGCCGTGACCTTTTCGTAATCCGCTTCTTGCACGGGCCGTTGCAGCACCGATGAATCGGGGGCAAGCTCGATCAGGGCCTGCTTGAGGAAGGTGGACCCGAGGAAATCGGGCGGCTGTGGGTAAGCAAACCTGCCCGGATTGTCGCTTGCCCAATCACCGATTTCCGATATGGAACGCGGCGGTTCCTGCAGCCGCGCGGTATCGTGGTAGAAGACGAGCTGAGCCATGCCCCAAGGTGCCTCAAGCCCGTCCGTCGGTACTGTGAAATCCGAGGTTACCGCCGGTTTCCCCTCGACATCGACATACTGCCAGTTCGGCAATTCTTCGGCCCACGGACCGAAAAGCAGGTCGCGCTCTTTCATCGCCGCGAAGTTTTCCCCGTTGATCCAGACGAGGTCAACCGCGCCGCCCGAGTCCTTCCCGGCAGATTTCTCCGCGATGACGCGGCTGACGGCATCCGCCGTGTCCTTGAGCTTCACGTGTTCGACGGCAATCCCATGGCGCTCGGCCATCCTGTCGGCGACCCAAGCGATGTAGTCATTGGTGGCGTTCGAGCCGCCCCACGCGTGCCAGTAGACCGTCTGACCCTCGGCCGCGCGCGTGACGGCGTCCCAATCGGCCGGGTCTGGCGCGCCGTCCTGTGCCGCCAACGAGGCGGGCACCGAGGCCGCTACAAGAAGCGTGGCCAGATGTCTGATCAGGTCCCGTATCATGTCGTTTTTCCCTATTTTGCATTTTGCAGCAGGCGGTCCGCAAGCTCATCGAATTCAGCATCGACATGCGCGGCCGTGCCCGGTTCAAGGTAATGATCAACGCGCCCTCGTACATGCTTGATAAGAGCGATTTCGCTGTTCTGCGCGGCCCAGTCTTCACCGCCTGTCGCACTCGCGGGGTCGCGGTCCGAAAGGACCCGCCATTTGGCGCACCATGTCATGGACCATAGCCACATGGCGCGTCGTAGTGGCAAAATCCATGCCAATTGGTTTTCTCGCCCGGTTTCGGGAAGGCGGTCCAGCCAGTGCAAGCAGGCTCCAGCCGTTTCCGCGGCGCTCAGGACGGCTTGCGTGTGCGTATCCCATGTTGTCGAGGTGTACAGCGTGGCATGTGCAAGATCGAGCGGCGCGGCGCTGTAGCGCGCTTTCTCGAGGTCGACCAGAAACGCATGCCCAGTTGCGTCGATCAGGAAATTCCCCGGATGCGCGTCGAAAGAGATCAGACTTCGCGGGGGGCGTTCTTCGCGCTCAGCCAGCGTCTTCAGCCGCGCGATATTTTTTTCAAGGATTTGCCGCGTGGTGTCGTGTACCCCGGCGGGCGTCACAAAGCCAGATTGCGCAGCGATCTCGTCAAGCAGGCCCTTCAAAGGGTCCGAAGGCGTCAATAGCGGCTCACGCGCGTCTTCATCCGGGAGCGGCAGCCGGTGAATGGCGGCCAATGCATCCATGATCGCCGGCAGGTCGCGTGGCAAGCTCGCGGCGCGGCCGCTGATTTTCTCCACGATCAGGCCGCCGCGTGGCAGTGCGACGGATGGCGGCAGGACCGAATGTAGCCGCGGCGCGTGTCCACTTTGACTTGCGCGGTCAAAGCAGGCGGTCTGATAGGCGAGGTTCTCCTCCGCGCTCAGGTTCATCTGGCTCTGTTTGGGAATTCGCGCGATCCATCCCGTGCCGGGCAACGTGAGGTGATCATGCGCAAGCCCCTTGTCGGGCATCAATCTCGGCGTGATCCCGGACAGTTCGGTCTCTTCCAACGCTTGCCGCAGCGCGGGTATCAACGCGTCGCGACGCGAGCCGGGGGGTGCAGGGGCTTTTGTTGTCATCCGGTTATTGCCTCGCTGGATCAGGAGCGATTGTTATGCCCCTGATATTCAAGGCATCGACCGTATTTTTCCGGTTTCTCCCACAACAGCGGCTTTAAGCCGTATGCTGCCTGGTGAAAAATCAAATTTCTGTTAGGCAACGGTGCCGATCAGCGCGTCGGGGCGGATGGCGGGAATCCTCAGCGGCGTGGTGTCAGGCAATAAGATCGCCGACGCGGGACACCGCTTCAAGCACCATCAAATTCGCAAAGCGCGTGCACGTCCATGCCGAGTCCTTCCAGCTTGTCCCGTCCGCCCAGTTCTGGCAGGTCAATCACGAAAGCACACCCCGTGATTTCGCCGCCGAGGCGTTCGATCAGCTTTATCCCTGCCTGCGCCGTCCCGCCGGTGGCCAGCAGGTCATCCACGAGCAGGACGCGTTCCCCGGCCTCGATGGCGTCGTCATGGATTTCGACGACCGCTTCCCCGTATTCCAGCTGATAGTCTTCGGATATCACCGCGCCCGGCAGCTTGCCTTTTTTCCGAATGGGGACGAACCCGACGGATAACTGGTGGGCGACGGCCCCGCCGAGAATGAAGCCGCGTGCCTCCAGGCCGACGACCTTGTCTATTTCCAGCCCTGCATAAGGATGCAGCATCTGGTCGATTGCCATCCGGAACCCGCGGGCATCGGCGAAAAGCGTCGTGACATCGCGGAACATGATCCCTTCATGCGGAAAATCCACGATTGTCCTGATGTAATCCCTTACTGTGCTGGGCTTGGGCATGGTCGTCCTCGATTGCTGCGTGCCGGCGAATGGTGTCGCGCATCGGGGCACGCTATTCAAGGGTCATGAGGGTACGTCACTGGCGAGAGCGCTCTGCACCGGGGGTGCAGGGGCGCGGCATCTCATGCCAGTATCCGCCCCGCGACGGTCGCCAGGCGCGCGACAAGCTCGGGGTCGCGTTTTTCCGGGGCCGTCAGGATCGCGTTTTCCAAGGCCCGGTCGCAGCCATGACAGCAGCGTGCGCGCTCACCGCTCAGCCGTGCCGGCAGGCCGGCCACCATCGCGCGGCCGTTGTCGGCATTGCCGTTGAGGGTGGCGATGATCTGCGTGACATCCACTTCCCCGTGCTGTGGATGCCAGCTGTCATAGTCTGTGATCATGGAAATGCTGGCATAGCAAAGTTCCGCTTCGCGCGCCAACTTGGCTTCCGGCATGCCGGTCATCCCGATCACATCGCATCCCCACTGTTCGCGGTACATGGTGGATTCGGCCAATGTCGAGAATTGCGGCCCCTCCATGGCCAAGTAGGTACCGCGGCGGTGGACCTTGACCCCGGCAGCGTCTGCGGCGCTGGCGCATGTATCGCTGAGCCGCGGACAGGTCGGATGCGCCATGCTGACATGGCCCACGCAGCCGCTGCCGAAAAAGCTGCTTTCCCGTGCAACGGTGCGGTCGATGTACTGATCCACCACGACGAAGTCGCCGGGTGCCATTTCCTCGCGAAACGATCCGCAGGCCGAAATCGCGATGACATCGGTGACACCAAGCTGTTTCAGCGCATCTATATTCGCGCGATACGGTACCGATCCGGGGCTGTGGACATGCCCGCGGCCGTGACGCGGCAGAAACACCATGCCGATATCATCCAGCGTGCCCGTAAGGACCTCGTCCGACGGCGCCCCCCATGGGGTGGGGACATGCCGCCAGTGCGCGTTTTGCAAGCCTTTGATGTCGTAGACGCCGGAGCCGCCTATGACCCCCAGAATTGTCCTCATGCGCAGCACCTCTTGCCATCCTGATCAAACGAAATGCCAAGAATTCGTCGCATGCAAGAATTCTTTGAATTTTGAACTTGATAACAAGCGTGCCCGCTTGGATCTTGAGCTCAGGTTTCATTTATGTTCGACGGTTTCTTAATCCCCGACTGGAAAACGAATGGTGGGCATGTGCCATCTCACGTGGCTGACTGAGGCGCTGATGGCGCGTCCGACGACCTGTTTCTCGAATTCCCGTGGCAAGTCGCCTGTCGTTGATCGACGTGTTCTGAGAGCGGTTACCACCATCAATTGCAATGGTTTACGTTGGTCTGGTGCGCCTGTGGAATGCGGCACTCACGAGGCCCGTTATAACGGCTGTAAGCAATGGCGGTGATGGCAAACGCCACCGGTCATAGTGCCTTCGCGATCAGCGGCATTGACCCTGATAATGGCTGGCTTGCGGGCCGAAAATCGCGACGAGAAGACCGTGCAGCGCGGATCATGTGTCGGCGATACGGCCATGCGGGGCAAAGCACGAGTGTATGCCCGTGCAACGGAGACTGTACCGGGGTGTCAGGAGTCAGGCCGTGGCATCCTGAAAACGTCGCGGATAACCGCATAATCCTGATACCCCATTCGTGCGAGCGGATTGAAACGTGTCACGTCGAACTTGCCGTCAACGATGCAGTCGTCGCGCATGTTTACCCCGGTGACCTCTCCAAATACCACGAAGTTGGCCGCACCGGGCAGCTCGACGATCTGCGTGAGCTTGCACTCCAGCGACGCGGGGGCGTAGGCCACGCGGGCGCAGTCGATGGTGTCGCACGCCGCCTTGTCGATGCCGGCATCGACAAACTCGTCGACATCCCGCGCCCATGCGCCGGAAGTACGGTTCATCACCGTTTTCATGGCTTCCTCGACGATGTTCACGCAGAAGACACCGGTTTCGCGGATGATGGCAACGCTGTCCTTGGTTCCGTCGCGATCCGGCTTCGCGGAGGTCGAGGAGAACATCACCTGAGGCGGGACATACGCGACCGCGTTGAAAAAGGAGTAGGGCGCGAGATTGTCGTGCCCGTCCGCATCGCGTGTCGATATCCATCCGATGGGCCGGGGCGAGACGATCGCATTGAACGGATTGTGCGGCAGGCCGTGACCCTCGGCCGGTCTGTAGAACATGGTGCGCCTCGCGGAAGTCGTTTGTGCCAGTCGTAACGCCGTGCTACGCGCTTTGCCACTCGATTTTACAAGGATTTCCGCGTGTTCACCCTGCACCCCGAAACAGAGGAGGACTGGTGGGAGGTCGAGGCCCTCTACGACCTGTGTTTCGCGCCGGGGCGCGAGGCGCTGTCGTCCTATCGGCTGCGCGACGACGTGCCGCCGGTGGCGGGGCTCAGCCTAGTGGCACGTGATGAAGCCGGTATTCTGGCCGGTGCGATCCGGTATTGGCCGGTGCGGGTGGCCGGACGGCGGGTGCTGCTGCTGGGGCCGGTTGCCGTGCACCCCACCCATCAGGGCGAAGGGCTTGGCGGGTCTCTCATCCTCGACAGTCTGGACCGCGCGGCCGCCGCGGGCTGGACCCGGGTGATGCTGGTGGGCGACGCGCCGTATTACCGGCGGTTCGGATTTCGCCGGCTTGACGGTGTCGAGATGCCGCCGCCGACGAACCCGGCACGTGTGCTGGGACTTGCGCTTGTGCCGGGGGCTTGGGTCGACACGCGCGGGAAAGTGACACGTGACGCTTGAAAAAACGGTTAAACTGGCGGCCCGAATCGTGGTGAGGAGGCGCGGAGCCCTTGGAAATTCTCGATACATCGCCGGATCAGGCCGAAATAGACGCCCGCCTGCAGGCCTTGGCAGAGCGCCATGCGCGCGCTTCGAACGCCGGGATCCAAGTGCTCAACCTGATCGGGGCGCAGGCCGAGGGGCTGCTTGACAGGTTGCCCACACAGGTGCGCGGCCGGTTGGGCGAGGTGACCCGGCAGTCGCTTTTCGCCGCGATGGACACCGCACACAGGTCCCGCGGGGTGGTAGGCGACAATCCGGGCTGGATGAGCCGCGCGTTGACGACGGCAATGGGCGCGGCGGGCGGGGTCGGTGGCTTGCCGAGCGCCATGGCAGAGTTGCCGATGACGACCACGGTGCTGCTGCGCGCCATACAGGATGTCGCGGTGGAGCATGGATTCGACCCCGAAGAACAAGGGGTTAGGTTCGACTGCATCCAGGTCTTCGCCGCGGCCGGGCCACTGGAGAACGACGACGGGGCGGACCTTGCATTCCTGAGTACGCGGTTGACGGTGACGGGCGCGGCGATGCAGGCGCTGATCGCCCGGGTGGCGCCACGGCTGGCGACCGTTCTTGGCCAGAAGCTGGCCGCGCAGACGGTGCCCGTGCTGGGGGCCGCGGCGGGGGCGGCCACCAATTACGCCTACACGAGCTATTACCAGAACATGGCACATGTGCATTTTGGCCTGCGCCGGCTTGCCATCGAGGCGGATCGGGATCACGCCGACCTGTTCGCGGCGTTCCGGGGCAACGTGACCGGCGTGCCGGGGGTGGCGGGCACGGACCGGGGATAGGGTTCTTCTGCACGGGAAAACGCGGTTCGGCGATGCGTCGGTTACGCGGCTGCATCGCGCCGGCGTGACAGATGGGGTCGCGGGCGGCTGCCACCGCGCCCTGTCCGCCCCGGCGGGCCGCGCCCACCGGTCC